>CAWLAZ010000036.1:0-10843 GCA_963854955.1 Phycisphaerae bacterium
GACCAGTGTTTGTCATTTGCTTTTTCTGGAGATATTTGAGGACAAAGTGTTTCTGCAATTTCAGTGAATGCTTTTGCTTGTGTTGCAGTTCCCAGCATGACAATGAGACCACCCTCGTCAAGGTATTTCTTGAGTTTCGTGGTGTCTGTTGGAAGTGCATTTGAGTCTTGTATGAATAACAGAGGTGCTGATTTCCATGTCTGAATAGTTTCATTGGTGGTTACTAATTGCCAACTAAGCTGCCGTTCGGTCTGTTGCGAAACGCGTTGTGTAATAACTTCAGATGTTCGAAGATGGTCAACAACGCCCTTGTTTGAGGCAAGTTCGCAAAGTGCAATAGGCACACGACCTCGAGAAAGAAAGAGAAGTGCAAAAGCTAAATTTACAGTACTACCCTTTGCTTTACGTACTCCGCAATGTGTTTTTAGAATTGCCTTTGCTCCATCAAGAAACCAATCTCGTTTGTGTATTTCTGCAAGACCGCAAGACATCGCCGCACGTTCAAGTCCATAGAGGTAACTCATCAATGACGTTCCCCCAACATTTTTTGTTGTCTTTGCATGTTTGTTCAGCCATGAAATTCCTTGTTCGATGGCGGTATGCAACAATTGCGCATCTTTTTTGGAAAGAGATCTGCCCTCCATTTCATCTACCCCTAACAAACAGTTAAGTGCAGCAACGGTCATATTGGAAGTAGGTTTTATAGATACTGCGCCTTGGTCATACGACCAACCACCATTGTCGTGTTGCGTGAGCAGGGTTGCATTGGCAAGTGCTACCCAATATTTTTTTGAAATGCGTTGACCGCTTCGGCTTGCATCGCGCATTGCAATCATGCCGAATTCACGATTAAGTGGAGATGCTGACGAACGAGTAGAGGGGGGGACGTCGTAATTACCCCAACTGCCGGATCGCAGCCCCATCGTTCGAAGGAGTTTTCTTGTATCAGCTTTCAAATTTTTCTTGTACCGCTCTGGCATAGTTGCCCAGATAGAAGTACGCGTGGCAAGTACATACGTGCTTGGGTATTCAATTTCCTCTAGGAAGGCAAGTGCCGTATTGATACTTGGTGTGTTGATGGAATATCCAGCGGAAAGCATGGCGAGAGTCGTGAGTGCCGTTGTACCGCCTTCGTATTTCGTTAACCATCCATTCGATTTTTCTGCAGGTTCCCAACAATGTTGTTCATTGTGTCGAGATTCAAGTTCGCGAGCAATCATTGTTATCGCATTTGTTACATTCCCGTCGTTCAATGCATGCGTAGCGGTAGCGCAGGCAGTCGAAAAGACTGCCGAAATAAAAAATAATGACATGTTTGTTCCTTGCGTTTGTGTTCCGGTCTGTTCGAAGTACCCGAGCGTGGAGTTGTAAGAGTGCGGGCTTCTAAGGTTTACTGATTGTAGAAATACATCAGTTTTGGCATAGTGAATTCTTGCAACATGGATCTGAGATCGGTAATTGTAAGTTCACTTGATTGAACGCCAAGAAGACCACCAAACGAAGGTGTAGCGCGAGAATAATGGACGACGGTTGATTTTCCACTTTGTAGGCTTGCACGTTGCTCTGCAATGTCGATAGCGTTGTCTAAGTAACCGATGCTATCGATGAGACCATTGTCCAAAGCTTGTTGTGCTGTGTATGCGGAGCCATTTGCGACCGCTTTTAATTTCTTTGTATCTGTAATGACAGAGGAACGTCCCTCTGCAACTCTGTCGTAGAACACGGCGTACATTGCGTCGAGAATGGAATTCACTTTTTGTTTGTCTTTGACAGTCCAGTTTCGATAGACATCGTTTGCAACTGATTTTTCAGGCGATCCTTTTGCAATCAACGTCACTGGTTTTACGCCAATTTTTTCTAAGAGATTTTGGTACGTCAAGATGGATGCGATGACACCGATGGACCCAGTAATGGTCGTCTCTTGCGCAAGGATGTAATCAGCGTTGCAGGAAATGTAATACCCGCCAGATGCCGCAACACTTCCGTAGCTCGCAATAAGTGGAAGCCCAGCATCTTTTAGTCGTTGGATGTTGTGCCATATTTCATCGGACGCAGTCACGCCACCACCTGGCGAATCAACGCGGAGCACAATCGCTCTCACTTGTTTATTTTTGAGTATTTTGTCGATGGCTTGTTGGGCGTACGAGGCATTTGAGCTATCGATTACACCACCGACATGAAGCACTGCAACAATCGTGTTGTTCCCATTTTGCGAAATATGGGTTTTAACCGGTCCGCTATCTTCAGTTGATGCAACGAATCCAGAAACACCGGCGATGATTCCAATAAGGAAAACGATAAGAAAAATAAACATTGCAGCAAGAAATGCAACGAATGTTTTAAATCCGCCTGTCGTCGCGATAACTTTTAACGTTGTCTGTTGGCTTGTTTCTGCTTGTGTTTCCATCTTGTTTCTCCTTGTGTGAAGTGAGCCATTGTAAAGCAGTTTTTTGTCCCCCCAAGAAATACTTCCAAAATTCATGCATCTTTTTTGTTGCCTTGGGGTCTAACCCCGAATCCCCTAATCCCCGAAGGAGTAAAAAAATGAGCAGGGGCGGCGTTACTTCTTATGAAGCACTATTGTGGCATCATGCCCATGTAGGTACGACTGCGAAAAATCGACGTTTGGTGTGCGTTCGAACGCATGCTTAAGCCATGCATGTGTATCAAAACGTGTTGCCGGTGTAAGGTCTTCGCTTTTTGGGTCTCTGCCGGATTGGTTTGAAAGAAAGTTAAACGCAACTCCCTTGAGCGAGGCATCAAATGCATCGTCGATCAATTTTATCGCCATTTTTTCCTGCATCGCATTTAATGTTCCTGAAAAAGTAATCCAGTCATGCCCCTGTAAAATGTTTTTCGTTTTCAGTACATCTTCCGTTGCAAATGTTGACTTAGCAAGCCCGCGATTTGTAGCAGTTTGTATCATTGCGTCCATCGCATCGATACCGTGGAATGCAGAAAAAGAAACATCCCGTTTTAGTAAGTACTCAGCAAAGTCGCCGATGCCGCAGCCAACATCAAGAATAGTGCAGTCATTGAAATCGATAAAGTCACAAAAGATTTTGAAGCGTGTTGCTTGGCCTTCTTTAGAACGCCAAAGTGTTGCGTCAAACGTTCCCCCATGAGCGTCAACCGCTTCTTGATAGGGCTTTAGATAATCGGGTGATTTAGACAAGGTTACATGCGTTGACGTATGAGTCGGTTGTGCATTGGCATGAGCAACTGTGAAATCATATCGAACAAACGTATAGTTAAACGTTCGTAGTCTTCAAAGTTTTTTTCAATATCTTCTCGAATAGTTGAAGCGGAAATACCCGCACGTTCAAGGTCTGATGCGTCATCTTTAATCCATGATTCCATTCGCGCAGCCGTGCACTCTGGGTGGAACTGGACAGCGTACGTATTTGTGCCTTGCATCCATGCCTGTACGTTGCACCGCTCACTTGAGGCAAGCAGTGTCGCGCCTTCTGGAAGCGTACTTACTTGCCACTGGTGCCAATGAAATTGCGGTCCACTCCACGGTTGCCCCGAGAGAATAAAGTCAGCGCGACCAACCGGTGTGAGGTCGACTGCATACCAACCCATTTCAGGCGAATCACATTTTGTAAGTTCACCGCCAAGTGCACGCGCGATGAGTTGACTTCCAAGGCATAAGCCAAAGATAGGCAGTTCGAGCGCATTTGCACTTCGAAGTAAGTGTAGTTCTTGTTCGATCCATGGTTCGTTGCACGTTGGGTCTTGCGGTCCGCCGCAAGTAATGACGCCGTCAATTTCGTCAAGGTCAGTGGGAAGTTGTTCACCGAGGTGGACTCGAACGACTTGCAGTCTGTGCCCGTCTTCGCGGAGCCGTTCGCCTAGACGATCAGAACCAGTTAACTTGCTGTGTTCAATAATTAAAATAGACATAAGAGGTTAGTGCTTTCTACTTTGTGGCAACAAGCGGTACTTCGGTTTCAATAGAAGATAAAATTTGAGATGCAACGGTGGCGATGCTTGTTGCATCGATACCAGCTTCAGCAAGTTGTTCGGCACGCGAGCCGTGTCCAATCCAGTGATCAGGTAATCCAAGCGTTTTAATGAGCGTTGTATTAAGGTTTCGTTTTGCAGCTTCTTCGAGCACTGCTGAACCAAAACCACCAATGATGGAATGGTCTTCCACAGTTATAATTGGAGTGTTGTTGGATATCAAATGTTCGATGAGATCACCGTCAACTGGTTTTGCAAATCGAGCGTCGTACACATCAATTGCTGTTGCATCGACTCGGTCTGCCGCGACAAGGGCATCGATTGCTGTAATGCCGTAGGCAAGGATGGCGAGTTTTGAAGATTTGCTTTTTCGTATTTGATGCGCCTTACCAAGAACGAAATCAGGGCAGTCTGGTGCATTTTCTCGTACGGTGTCTCGTGGGTACCGAAGTGCAGTTAAGCCATCGTTGTAATCTGCCATGAATGACATCGCCGATTTGAGCGACGGCTCATCGATTGCTGCCATGAGCACTGCGTTTGGTAGAACACGGAGAAGTGCGATGTCACAGAATCCGTGGTGGACAGGACCATCGCCGCCAACGACGCCTGCTCTGTCGAGGCAAAGTCGAACGGGTAATCCTTGAAGTGCTACTTCTTGGAACGTTTGGTCGAAAGCTCGTTGCAGGAATGTGGAGTAAACAGCAAAGAACGGTTTACAACCGGTCTTCGCTAATCCAGCAAGCATGTCCATTGCGTGTGATTCACAAATACCTGTGTCCCACACGCGGCTAGGAAATTCTTTAAGTGCTTTGTCTATCCCAGTGCCGTCGGGCATCGCTGCAGTTGCTGCAACAATTTTCTCGTCGTGCAACATGATATCGCAGAGCGAATCAGCAAAAGCAGCGGTGAAACTTCTTCCAGATGGTTGCATTTCTATGGAAGTGTTTTTGACATCAAATGGTTTTGGCGAATGAAACTTGGTTGCGTTTTGTTCGGCGTATTTGAATCCCTTGCCTTTGATGGTATGTGCGTGAAGAAGCAGAGGTCGGTCGACATCGCGTACTTCAACGAGCATCTCAATCAATGAAGGTAGGTCGTGGCCGTCAACTGGGCCAACGGAGAGTAACCCGAAATGTTCAAACCATGAATCTTCAAAGATGGCATCCTTCATCATTTCAGTCATGCGGTGCGTCATATCTTCAAGCATGGAACCGCCAGGCAATTTCCCCATAACATTTTTCGCCGCTTTTTTCATTGAGCGATACGTCGAGCCAACTCGAAGGCGATCAAAATAATCGGCAACGGCACCTTGTGGATTTGCGATAGACATGTTGTTGTCGTTAAGGACAACAAGGAGTTGTCGTTTTAATGTTCCGGCATTGTTCATGCCTTCCATTGCAACGCCGTTGACTATAGAAGCATCGCCAACAAAGGCAACGACGCGCCTTCCGTCGTGATTCGTTATGGGTTCGTACGCTTCGCCGTTTAGGGTGTCACCACGAGCCATGCCAACAGCAGTTGAAATTGCGGTACCCGCGTGTCCCACAGCGAATAAATCGAACGGTGATTCGTCTGGTGAGGGGAATCCAGACATGCCACCACGTTGGCGTAGCTTGCCAAGAAGTCCTTGTCGGCCGGTAAGTAACTTGTGTGTGTAACATTGGTGACCAACATCAAACAAAAGACGATCGCTTGAAAAATCGAACACGTAATGCAACGCAATCATTAACTCGACAACACCAAGATTCGGCGCTAAATGCCCGCCGCTCTTTTTTACCTGTTCGCAAATTACATGACGAATCTCAGCTGCAAGTTTCGGCAGTGTTTCTATCGGGAGCTTTTTAAGATCTGCGGGTGATTGAATTGTCGAAAGAAGTTCAGTATTCATATCAAGCCTCGTATTGTACCTTATCGACTCCTGTGAGCCATCCAAAGATTTAAAGATGCCAAGGTTTCTGTATTGAATTTGAGTAGTTGGAGGGCATTTTCTGCTTGATTTTGCAGTTCCTGTACAGCAACTCTTGATGCTTCAACACCGATGGTTCCTGGATATGTGGTTTTTCCTGCCTCTTCATCCTTTCCAGTCGCCTTGCCAACTTGCTCAGTTGTGCCTTGAAGGTCAATTAAATCATCGACGATTTGAAACATTAAACCGATGGCACTCCCGAATGTACGAATGGCTTCGAATTCTTGTTCAGGTGCATTTCCACAAACTGCGCCCATGGTGCACGCGCATTGAATAAGCGCGCCCGTTTTATTTTTGTGTATTTCTTCAAGTTGTTGTAATGGTTCCAGGTGTTCGGGCAGTCCGCCAAGCGTGTCGTAGACTTGACCGATGACCATGTCGCTCGTTGCTTTTGCAAGTAGTTGCGTTAATTTTGCTTGTTGATTACAGGTGTATTCTTCGGAAATCAACTGCGTGAATGCAACGGGTAACAATAGATCACCTGCGAGCACTGCCATTGCCTCACCAGATTTAATGTGCAGCGTTGGCTTGCCTCGGCGTAGGTCATCGTTGTCAATGGAAGGAAGGTCATCGTGCACTAAACTAAAACAGTGGATAAGCTCAACGGCAACGGCAGCATGCATTGCTTGTTTGCGAGTGCCGCCAACAGCTTCACAACATAAAAGGGCAAGGGCTGGGCGAACGCGTTTTCCCCCATTAACAACTGCATAACTCGCCGCTTCAGCAAGGTGTGGCGGTAAATGTTGTTCTTTGAGACATGAATCGAGCTCGATTTCGATTATTTTGGCTACTTCGAGCAATTCAGAAGGGGGTTTGGGATTTGGAATTGTTGTCACGTACAGATTGTACAATCTATGGCATGCAAGAAGAACTAATGCAAGATCTCACCACTTTAATTGACAAGGGTGGGTACGTCATGATTCCACTTTTCATTTTGAGCGTGCTTAGCGTTGCGCTTATTTTGGAACGTTGTTGGTTTTGGTTTCTCGTTGGAGGAAGAGGGTCAATAGCCCGGCTCACAAAATTGAATACTTGTTTTCGGAAAGGCGACGCAACAGCGGCAAAAAATATGGTGAAGCACGACGGTTCTCCGTACGGCGAAATTGCAAATGCGTTACTTGAAGACGGCCCGAGCGACGCTGTAGCGATGGGTGCCGTAGAAGCACAGCGGCCACGCATCGATCGATTCATGGTCGCGCTCTCAACAATTATCACGGCGTCTCCTTTGTTAGGAATTTTAGGCACCGTCATCGGAATTATTCAGTCATTTAAATTACTCGGCGCACAAGAAGTTTTAACTGACCCTTCCGATGTTGCTGGCGGAATTGCAGCGGCACTGCTAACGACTGCGTTTGGTTTAATCATTGCACTGTTTACACTTTTTCCATACATGTTATTTCGAGGTTGGTCATCACGCGCGATTGGCCGAATCGAAGCGATGATTGCAGCAGCACAGCAGGGAGATTCAAAATGATTTTATGTATACCTTTTATGTATTTAGTTGCGATAGCGCCGGAGCCAGCACAAGTGAATACGCCTGTGATTGCTGTTGAGCCAGCGCTAGAGTGGACACGGAAAACTACGGGTGAAAATATAGTGTCTCTTGAACTTGTTTCAAGAAGATTTGCAGCAGAAGGGAAGCCAGACCTTTGGCTCGTTGGCGTTGCGCATATAGCGGACAGTTCTTTTTATGAAGAAATTACTCTATTGCTTGATGAAATGGACATAGTGTTGTACGAGTCGGTTCGTCCATCTGGTTCGCGTCCTCCAGGAGGAAATACGGATGCGGAAAAAGTTTCCTCGACGAAAAAATCACTGGAATTTGTTGCCGATATTGCGAAGCGTGCATCAGAGGAAACGGAGTTAATCCCCGAAACGCTTGACGATATTATTTCAGATTCTGGCTTACTTGATCGAAGATTATCTGGCTGGGTTGAAGATGCTTCAGTGGATGCATGGGGTCGGCCGTTTGCTTTACAGGTCAATGAAGAGTCAGGAACAATAACGCTTTGGAGTTTCGGTTCCGATGGTGCAATTGGTGGTACGGGAAGTGCAGAAGATTTGATTGCATCACGCGTTGTTGATGTACCAACATTACAAGATTTGATTGACGAGGAAGAACTGCTTGATGCAGGAATATTTATAGACGAAGATATAGATGAAGAAGAATTGGTAAGAATCGAATCGAAAGGAATGCAAGCAGAGTTTGCTGATGCTCTTGGATTCGAATTTCAATTGGAAGCGTTGCCGTATGAAGACCCAAATTGGTTTTGCAGTGACTTAACTATTGATGAAGTCCAAGACAAACTTGTTGCGCGTGGCGCTGACCCTACGATTCTCGAAGCAATTACAGGCGAATCGTTCACCGCAAAAATTGCAACGGGGATGACGAAAATTATTCCAATGCTTGATTCGCTCTTGGGCGGCGGCATTCAGGAAACGGCACGTCTTTTGATCATTGAGGTGCTTTCAATGCCGAATTCTAATCAAATGCTTGAGGGCATTGAACCAGAACTTTCGCAAGTCATCATTGTTGATCGGAATACGGAATTGCTTGGTGATGTTGCTGCCACACTTTCGATTGCTGAAGATCTAACAACCATAGGCGTCCTTTATGGTGCTGGGCATATGGCAGACCTTGCTCCCAGATTACACGATTTGTTTGGGTATGTTCCTGTAGAAGAGCGATGGTTTTCAACGATGAGTGTTGACCCAAGTAAGTCACTTCTTGACGAAAAATATATGCGCCAAATGCGCGTGATGATGCAAATACAAATGAAGAACGCAAGCAAAAAAGAGATTCAAGAAGAGAACAAAGAGTAATTTATTGTGTGTGCGTAAAATCACTCGCGGGAATATCACCGATTGATTGAGCTTTTGAAATCCACAATCTTTGGTCAACAAGCGTTTCAATATCTACATTTTTTGTTGAACCATCGGCCATGCAAATTGCTGGCATCCCATTAAAACGACCAAGAGGGACAGAAGTTCCAGATTGTGCATCGATACGATTTTGTCCAAGTGGAAGCCACTTAACAACTCTCGCAAGGACGCTTGGGATGGCTATGTACGTTCCGTTGGTATCGTTGGGCATAGTTTCATGTATGCCTTCGTCTGCAAGAAAAGTGCTGCAAAAAACAATTTGTTGACTTGATTTTTTAATTTGTGAATCGAATGTTGCAACAACGCCTTCGGTTCTCCCGTCGGTAAGTGTGACTGATTTGAAAATCATTTCTGGTTTATGGCTGTGATTATCGATTTCCCACCAGCCACCGAGATAAAAACCGTTGTAGCCAAACGCTGGTTGCGTAGCAATTTCATTAGCGTGTTCTTTTAAGTGCCCACCGTTCGATTCCCATTCGATCTCTTTGTAAAAAAGCAGGGAGTTCCAATCATTATTCATATAACTCAAGAGACGCCATGGCCAAGGTCCAGCATTATTAGGCTGTGTCGGTTCATAAAACGGCGCAGGTGGAATGATGGATTCGTCTGGAAATGCCCATGCAAGTTCACGATACTGTTGCACGCTAGCACTTAGATACCCAGGCAAAAGTTTCCCTTGGTGGTCACCTGTGTACATGATCCACGCTTTTCCCGATTGGCTGATAATGGAGAGTTCTTGTGTTTTATGGGCGCGCAATCGTGCAGCATTGAGCGATGGAAGAATGATTGCAGCAAGTGCGCCGATGATTGCAATAACGACAATCATTTCAACGATGGAGAACGCTTTTTTATTGTTGTTCAAGTTGCATTGCCTTCAACGGTAATCGGCGCAATTATGGTGACTGCTTTTTCGCCAAGCTTTGTTTCGCCAGAGCGAACTCTTTCTTGCAGGGCTTTGCATTCAGTAAGTAGCCGATCAAGTATTTCATCTTCAGTTACGTTCGCAACTCGTTCGCCTTGAACATAAATGATGCCTCGCCTATCACCAGCGAATACCGCAACATCAGCGCCTTCTGCTTCGCCAGGACCATTAACAACGCAACCCATTACTGCGACCTTGATTGGTACGTCGATGTCATTTTCAAGTTGCTTTCGAACGTCATCAACTAATTTAAATAAATCAACTTGGATTCGCCCGCAACTTGGGCAAGCGATGAGCTCTGCACCGATACGTTTTCTTAAATCAAGGCAGTTCAAAAGTTCAACACCATCTTCAACTTCAAAGACAGGGTCACTGGCGTAACTGATTCGAATAGTGTCGCCAATGCCTTGTGAAAGAAGAGATCCCAGCGCAGAAATGGAACGAATAGATCCCGTTTCACGCGGGCCTGCGTGTGTTACACCAAGATGAAGGGGGTAATCAAATCGTTTGGAAAGTTCTTGGTAAATATCGATGACAAGTCGTGCGTCCATGAGTTTTGCACTTAAGCAAATGTCATGAAAGTCTCGTTCGTTAAAAATTTCAAGGTACTCTTCTACTTTTGCGATCATCATCGCAAGTAAGTGGCCTTGTTTTCGATCGCTAAAAAATGACGCGAGTTCTTTTTGCCGTTTTTGTTTATCTTTTCGTTCAACAACAGAACCTTCATTGACACCGATGCGGATGGGTATGCCTGCATCCTTGCATGCGTCGATGACAGAGTGCACTTGTTCTATGTCGCCAATGTTCCCTGGGTTAAGTCGAATCTTATGCACGCCTGCATCGATTGCTTCCAGCGCACGTTTAAAATGAAAGTGCACATCTGCAACTATGGGAACAGAAACTTGCGAGATTATTTCGGGAAGTGCAAGTGTATCTTTCCTTTCAGGAACGGCAACTCGAACAATGTCAGCGCCAGCTTCAGTGAGTCGATGTATTTCAGCTACGCATGCATCGATATCGTACGTATAGCCTGAGGCCATTGATTGCACTGAAACGGGGGCATCCCCACCTATTGCCACAGTACCAACTTGTATTTTTTGCGTTTT
>CAWLAZ010000037.1:0-10834 GCA_963854955.1 Phycisphaerae bacterium
CCAACAACAAAGAGCGGAGCAACAAGTTGGCAACTGCATTGCACGATGCATCTGATCATATCCCTGTAATAGTTGATTACGAGGTCAAAAAGCAAGAGAAGAAGAAAACAGCCCCAGACACCAAAGAATAAGATAAAGACTATTTTTTAGTGGTTTTTTTGCGTTCAGCGTGTACACTTGAACGAAGGTATGGGCATGTTGAAACGAGTATGTATTGCGCTGTGTGCGCTTTGGATTTCTGGGGTTGCTTCTGCACAGATTCGCGTGATGAGTTACAACATAGCGCAGTTCAAAGGCGATGCAAATGCACTTTCGGATGTGTTGCAAGCAGCAAGTGACGACGACAGTCACGGGTTTGCAACAACGGTCTCCATATTTCTTTTTCAAGAAGTAGATGTAGACGATTTGTCCTTGCTGCAATCGGTTGTTGGGTCGGGGTACACCATGGCTACCTTTACAGACCAAAACGACAGCAGTTGGGGCGGGGCGCAAGCCATGTTTTACAACGCAACGCAATTTGTCGAAAATACTTCGTTGCATACCGACATTTATACAGGCGCAAGTCGGCACGCTGACCGGTGGGCATTAAATGTAACGGGGTACAGCGGTAAACGAATCTATGTGTACTCGATGCACTTAAAAGCATCAACGGGTTCAGCAAATCAGGAAACAAGACGCCAAGGAGCAGAGAGTGTCCGAGATGACATTGCAACGTTGCCAACGGATAGTCACAGCATTGTGGTTGGGGACATGAATTTCTATTCCTCAAGCGAGCCAGCGTATAATTGGTTTATTGCTGGTGGCAGTGGGCAGTTAGTGGACCCTTTAGGGAATGGGTATTCTTGGAGCGGAAGTTCCAACGCACTTAAGCATACGCAGTCACCATTGCTCAATCAAAACGGTGGCCTTATTGGTGGCGGCTTAGATGACCGTTTTGATTTTCAATTTTTATCGCCATCGATGCTTGATGGTGGCGGGTTTGATTTAATTAACGGTACCTATCGAGTACTTGGAAATGATGGAAATCATTACAACGGTGCAATCAACACAGGGAATAATTATTATTTCCCCGGCGATACAGCAAGGGGAAATTCACTTGCTGATTTGCTCATTATTGCTTCGGACCACATGCCTTTACTCGCGGATTACCAAGTGCCCGCTGTGCTTGGTTGGAATTGGAACCCCGCAGAAGCAAGAGTCCTCGTGGGTGCAGAGACATCTGTTGCATTTGAAATTCAGAATGATGCACCGGTTGTGCATGCGCTTGGAGCAGATGTTTTACACGTCGAAGTCGTTGTAGAGGGTGATTTGTCGGGAAGTACGAATGTTTCTGTTTCTGCACTTTCGCCACCAGAAGTAGTTTCCTTGCCCATCGATACATCTCTTCCTGGAAGTTGGAATGCAACAGTCACGCTTACTTCGACGAGTCCTGAAACGCAAACAACTCCTGAAGTGGTGAACATAGAAGGCAATGTGATTGCGCATGCAAATGCTTCGTTTGAATTTGCAAATGATTTGGATTGGTACACCTACGACATTACGGTTGAAGCAAATACGGGCGTGCAGACATTTAATGTTTGGCTCTTTAATTACGGTTTTGATGGATCCCAATCATTACTTGAAATAGATGATGTGTCAATACCTTCATTGCCAATTGTATTCAATGGTCTATCTACGTATGTTGTTGGTTCTTTGCCTGCTTTGATGGAATTTTCAATTGATACGGATACAACATCGCCGGACACATATTCATCGTTCTTGCCTGTTTCAGTTAGCGATGAAGATTTGATTGGAGAACAAAATGGAATATCCATGCTTACTTTGCGTGTAGAAGTTACACCATCAGTTTCGGTTTGCGAAGAAGATTTCGATGATGATGGCGATGTTGATGTCGCGGACCTCTTGATTCTTATTGCTGATTGGGGAAGCAGTGATCCAGCGCATGATTTAGACGGAAATGGAAATGTTGGCGTGAGCGATTTGCTTCAACTAATCGCTGCGTGGGGTCCCTGTTAATAGCAGGGTTCACTGGGGAAACCTAGAGAGAGGAGAGCCTCACGCAACTAAGCGACCCCTCAGTAATGGCGGGTCGTTTTTTAATGGAGCTATCCCTACTCGTTCATATAGGGACAGGCCCCATGCGGTACGTGCCTCTCTGCCTCCGTTGCGAAAAAAGTATTGCAAATGTGGCTTACAGCCTGAATAGGTGCTGTACAAGTGAAACGATTTGCGCATCATCTTTTTTGATCCAACCAGTTGAACCATTTGGAAATTTGATGTGCAACCAATCAGGGCGTTGCTCTATAACCTCAAATTCGATACCTTCGTAGAGTGGGTCATTAAGTATCGGAGCGTAACTCGCACCCTTGCCCTTGCGGACGATGACTTCGTTGGCAGTAAGCACGCCGTGGTCTTGGTGTTGGTTCATTCTGTCAACGACGACACTGATACCAAGGGCGATGGTTGCACAACCAAGCGTAATGGACGCTGTTTTGAACATTGGAAGTGACCGAAAAAGCCGAGCTGTCACAAGACCCCAACAAATAAACCAAAGAAATATGCAGAATGCAAGACGCACTTGGGTTGGAATAGCATCGTGCCAAAACGCGAGTCTTTTTAGAATAGAGGTATGGGTCTCACCTTTAATTGGGCTAATGACTAAACTTCGCGCGTAGTCTAAATTCGGTTTGACTCTTCCATCCGAAGGTAAATACCGCTGCGCGGATCGGTACGCTGCAATCGCTTCCCCAATTTCGCCTGATTGCAAATAGGCATTGCCAAGGTTATAGAACAGTTTGCCGTTTTCAATGCCGTCGTCAATAAGTATCTGGAATCTCTCTGCAGATTTTCGAAATGCTTCTTTGGAAGCCACCCGATCGGCGGTTTGCAGCGCGATGCCATTGTTGTATGCAATGTTTGCCTCTTGCAACACAGAAATTTTCTGTTCATTAGTTAATTGCAAAGTGGAAGTTATAGACGTAATAAGCACAAGGGCAATCGTTGTAAGTAATGTCATTAAAGTTGCTCCACAAGTGATGCGGCATCGTTTGCAATTGAGTCGTCTGTGATACCACCAAACTGAGAAGCGTTGCATCGTTCTAACAAAGATGTCATTTGTGTGGATATGTGTGCATTGGCATCGTTTTCTTTTTGCAGCGTTCGAATTGCTTTTGCTATTTCTGTTGCTTGGCTGGCGGGTGCCAATTGTTGGGCGTGTTTAAGTGTGCGCGTGGCGTGCTTCTTTGCGCTCTTGCGTTTTGCAGAGGGGAGCTTAGCGTGTTTATTCATACCTAAAAACAAGAGAATTGCAAAAAAACCAATAGGAGGAATTACAATCATGGCAATGAGTAAAGCGCTCATTGTTCTATTTTCTGAGATAAGCATTGATTCGCCAGTGTAATTTGCCAATATGCCTCCCGCGACTTCTGTTGGAACTTTGCCTGTAGAAGTTGGATGTGGTGCGTTCCCAATAAGGTCAGATGCAGAAATAGTCTTGACTGCTTCGACAGTGATTGGTATTGCTTTGCTCCAAGACGTTATATAAGTATCAGCGGTGGGGTCGTAACTTGTGAATGGAAGCGGGGGTATTTCATGCGGCGAATCGTTTCGAGGTCGAATCGTTTGAGTGAAGATTTTAGTCCGCTCGTTTGTTATTCCACCAAGGGGTTTGTCTGGGACTTTGAAATTATCGGTAAGCGCTGAGACTCGATCAAGCAGTGGCGCTGAAAGGTAATCAAGATTGACAGGGCCAGAGGTGAGGTCAGTCACTCGCATGGTAATGGTGATTGGTTCGCCTACTTTGACTTGGACAGGGTCGGCAACAATTCGAAAATCGAAATGGCCGACGGCACCGTTGTACCACGATGGTTTGTTTGCAGGCGGTGTTGTTACAACTTCAATCTTTGGTAAGTCAGCAGTGGTGCTTATCAGTTGTGATTGTTCAACAATTGGTTCATTCGAACCAAAGAAACCCGATCGTCTTGGTCTAGAAAGTGAAAGCGGGTAATCGGCCAAGATGGTAATTGGGGAAAGGTTCAATTCGCCGGTTGTTTCTGGCCACGCGGTTGCTTGGACGGTGAACAGAAAGAACGATGTTGGGATGCCCTCGCTAGAAGTTCTTTGTACACGTTGCACCTTTGTGTTGCCATCCTGTAATGGTTCGGTGAAAATGCCAAAGTCGCTATCAGATCGGATTCTTCGAAACATAAATTGCGCATCAGGCGTTATGCCGTTACTTAGGTCTGAAAATGCTTCCATGAATATACGCAATGTTAAATCGATTGGTCTTCCGAGATAGACCTCGCCGGTTGTACCGACTATTTCAGCTTCGAGAACGCCTGAAGTTGGCGGTTTTTCAACCGTGATTATTCTTGGCGTCGAATGAAACGCTTTGCCGTCTGCAAGGAAAGTAAGCGCAGGGATTGTAAACGTGCCTTCTTCTAAAGGCGTAAGGAAAAAGGTGACGATTCGATTTGATGTCGAAGTCATTCTTCCATTGATAAAAGTAGTTTGTTGCGATATTCGATCAGCGCGTGGTTTATGACTTGTGAACCCAGTAATTTCTGGCAGTGTTGGACTTACTTCTCCCTTTACGTTTTCAAATACGACGTACATTGGAAGTGGGACACCGACAAACCCAATTTGATGTTTGAATTGGATAGAAACCTGTTGAGAAAACAACTGTGTACTAAAACAAAGCGAAACAAGGAAGAAGTGTATTAAAAAATGGCGTTGTTTCATTTACCAATCCTTTTCCACGGGCACTCTGCGTTCCGCTCTTCTTGCTGCAAGCATTTTACGTCGTTGTTGTTCTTTGTCACGAATAAGTTGCAATAGGCGGTTCGCTTCGTCTTTGGATAAGCGCTTGCCTTCTTCCTTTTCGCTGGTTTGTGAAGTTTCGGATGCATTCTCTTTGTCTTGTTGTTCCTGATCTGTGGTTTCTAACTCGCCTTCGCTGAGGTTCTGTTCTTCGGATTGCTCGCCGTCTTGTTGTTGGTCATCGGACTGTTCGCCGTCTTGCGGTTGTTGTTCTTCGGATTGCTCGCCGTCTTGTTGTTGGTCATCGGACTGTTCGCCGTCTTGCGGTTGTTGTTCTTCGGATTGCTCGCCGTCTTGTTGTTGTTCATCGGACTGTTCGCCGTCTTGCGGTTGTTGTTCTTCAGACTGCTCGCCATCCTGTTGTTGTTCATCGGACTGTTCGCCGTCTTGCGGTTGTTCTTCCTCTGTATCACCTTCTTCTTTGTTCTGTTGATCTTCTTGTTGTTCATCAGCAGATTCTTCATCTTGCTGTTGCTCTTCTTCGTCTTGTTGCTGCTGTTGTTTTTGTTCTTCTTCCATTTGCTGTTGCATTTGTTCAAGTTGCTTGAGCATTTGCCAAGCAAACTCGCCATTGGCACGTGCATCCATGTCTGAAGGGTCATCTGCTATTGCTGCACGGTAACTTTTTAATGCGGTGGTAATTTGGTCTGTCGCTTTTTCAAGAGCAATGATTGCTTCATCGGTTGAAGATGCCGTGCCAGTTCCCTCAAGTTCTTGAATCGTTTTTTTAAATACTGCGTTACCGTAATTGAAGGCGCTGTGCGTACGGAGTGTTTCGTCATCGGCCGCGGCCATCGCGTCTTCAAATGCAGTTGCGGCGACGGAAAATTCTTCCAAGTTATAGTGCGCAACGCCGCGGTCATACATGACTTCAGCGTTAACAGTTTTTTTTGCAAGTGTGTCAAGTGCATCCGCTGCTTCTTGCCATGCTTTTTGCAAGAGAAAATTTTCTGCTTCCCTTTGTAAATTTACATTTGGTGAAAATGTCGCAACAGCAGTAATGATGAGCATCGAAAACATCATGTCGTCACCTCATATGTACGAATCGTTCGTTTGTTCTTAGGTCGTACACTTATCCATGAATCTCCGAGTAAAATGAGCAGAGCGGGGATAGCGAACCACTGAAAACGAGGTATGTATTGTTCAAGTTTGACGCTATCAAAACTTTTGCCAGCATCGGAAGCAATTCGTTGTGCATAGATAGAACCAAGGTCGAGGTTTGCTGTGCCCGCTGGAACAAATGCGCCACCGCCTGCTCGTGCGACAAGTTCAAGTTCTTCTGGGTTCATGACTGTCCATACTTCTTTACCTTCAAAAGTAATATACGAAGGTTGTCCATTCAATGTTGTTGGAATGCGTGCGCCAGTTATTGAATCGCCAATGCCAACGGTGTACACTGAAATGCCAGCATTCGCAGCATCTTGCGCAGCTTCAATTGGGAAACTCCCCATATCTTCTCCATCAGAAAGAACAATGATTGTTTTAAATTCTTGCACGTCGTCTGTAAAACTTTTTCGCGCGAGTCGAATGCCATCGCCTATTTTTGTTCCTCCTCGAAGGACACTGCGGGGCGAAACATCGTCAAGGGACAGTCGAAGCGATGCGTAATCAAGCGTTAGCGGAACAGAAAGTGTTGCATCGCCCGCGACAGTAATGAGCCCAGCACGGTCGCTTCCCATGATATCAAGAATGTCTTTGATTGCAGTTTTTGCACGGTTGAGACGATTTGGTCGTACATCTTGTGCAAGCATCGAGCGAGAAACATCAAGCACGAAGAAGGTGTCAATGCCTTGTTGTTCTACTTCTTTGTATCTTGTGCCCCACCGAGGGTCAAGCAAGGAAAGGAAAGCAAGTGTCGCAACACCGATGAGCATGGCAATTCGGAACCGACGTCTGCCAATAGAACTTGAAGAAGTAAGACGAGGAATTAGTCGGAAGGTTGCAATGCGTTTCAGTAGAGCAAACCGACGAAAATACCCAACGATGAGAATTATTGCCAGTGCAACAACTACCCATGCGTATAGAGCGTTTCCTGGATTGTTAAATTGAATATCCATTAATCTAAAATCCTATAGTAAGTAGTACGAAGCAATACATCGGCGACAAGAAAAAAGAAAGCAACAATAAGAAGCGGGGGAATAGTGAATCCAGCAAGAAATACGCTTTGCACAGCAATGTCAACGTGATTTACATACGTACGCTGTGTAATTTCAGTGCGCTCCATTTCGCCGATGATGGCGTAAATTGCCTCAAGTGATGCTGTATCAGTCGCACGGAAATACTTTCCATCTGTAATGTCTGCAATTTTGCGAAGCATGTCTTCATCAATATTTACTCGCTGATTTCGCATCTGCACTTGTCCAGTGAACGGATTG
Organism: Phycisphaerae bacterium; assembly: GCA_963854955.1. Lineage (GTDB taxonomy): Bacteria > Planctomycetota > Phycisphaerae > Phycisphaerales > SM1A02. The sequence continues at coordinate 7,194 of CAWLAZ010000037.1, forward strand.
TGCACAGGAGTAGGCGCCCATCCATTTGTTCCAGCACCGATGGCGTATACTTTTATCCCCATAGCAGAAGCCATATCTGCAGCGGTAAGCGGTTCAATGTCACCAGCGGTATTTTCGCCGTCTGTCAACAGGATTATAATTTTGGATTTAATTGTTTCGCCTGATTCTGATTTAACGCGTTCGTCTAACGAGGAAAGTCGTTCTACAGCGAGGGCAAGAGCATCACCAATAGCCGTACCGTTTTCAGATTGCTCTGATACTATTTCGATACCGTTGAGTACATCTGTAACGAGAAATTCATGGTCAAATGTCATGGGGCAATTGCTGTCGGCATACCCTGCAAATGTGACGAGCCCAATAAGGTCGCCACTTCTACCATTGAGCGAACCCATGCCTCCAATAAAGTCACCAGCTACTTTGCGAACTGCAGTGAGTCGATCGACGGCTTTCCCGTCTATCTTAAAGTCGTGCGCGTTCATGCTCGAGGAACGGTCAATCACCATCTCAATTGCCACGCCGTCTGAAGCTTGCTTTGTTTTTTCAAATCGTTTCTGCGGTCGTGCTATGCAAATTATTAACAAAGCAATAGCAAGCGTACGCAATACCATTGGAATCCAAGCAGTTTTGCACCGTAAAGAAGTTGGCAACAAGGAGAGGTCAACAGAAGTGGAATAGGAAATGCCAGTTCTGAATGTGTGCTTTCTCCACCGCCACCAAAGCAGTGGAATAGTCAAAAGAAAAAGAAGAAGCCATGCATTATGAAATGTCATACTGGTTCCTCCGCAGTTTCTTTTATGAATATTTCCGCTTGATGAATGGCGTCTTCATTGATGTTTTTTGTGGGCTCATGTCGAGCAAACTTCACAAGATCTGCAGCAACAAGGAATGTGCCAAGTGATTCGCGGTCGCTGTGTTCAAGTCGAGTGTTTCGTTTCGCTTCGTTCAGAAACTCACGTGTAGTTTGTCCTGTTGCAGGAATCTGAAAACGTCCTTCAAGGTAATGTCGAACAATATCGCTAAGTGTTGTATAGAAAGGTTGCACTGCAAGGTTCGCATGCTTAAGTTGCGAAATGGCTAGGACGGCTTTATTGTGTGGTGAAAGCGCGGGCTTATTTCGATGAAAGAAACGAACGAGCAGGAATATGAGCGCGATGCCTGTCGCACCACTGGCAACAAACGCAAGAAGCGAACTATTCGACAAAAGGGGAATTGCGCCTTTAATGTCACGAATAGACATCGTTTGGAGCGATTTGCCCGCAACACTGTCTACAGCGACACCGATTGGCGGGATGGAAAGCGTCCCCGATTCACCATTCTTGGATGCCCAATCTATAGTAAGCCCTTCGAGCGAAGTTGTTTCTGCATCAAAAGTGTCAAGTTGCATCGACCACATCCACGATCGTCCTGCATCAGTGGGGATATCAAGAAGTTGTTGACGGTTAATAACGGTGAATGCGCCGTATGTATCATTGTTTGTAAGAGTCAACGAAAAATCAGCAGTGGCGAAAGCTTCAATGTGTAAAGAAATCAAATCGCCTACTGTGATTTCGGTTGGTGATAATGTTACAGTCACATCCACTCCACCTTCAGATAGGCGTACCGTCTCTGCACGAGTTACTGTGCAGACAAACGCTAGCACTAGGATGGAGTAGAAAATTTTCATTAGGCGCGTCTTGCCTCTCGGCGTTGAAAGAATTGACGTAAGGCGCCGGTGAAAGGTTCACCTGTCTTTACTTTTATTTGATCGACTCGGCTTCTTCGTAATGTTTGTTCGATCGCTATGGTTCGTTCAGTGGCAAGTTGCTTCCACGCCCTGCGTACTCGTTTCGATGAGGTGTCGATTAGGTGCGATATTCCAGTTTCTGGATCTTCGATTCGCATAAGCCCAACCTTTGGCAACGCGGATTCGGCAACGTCGTTGGTACTTACAGCCACAACATCGTGCCTTCTATTTGCTATTTGCAATTGTTTTTGCCAGTTGTGGTCGTGCATGTCAGAAACGAGAAAAACAATAGAGCGTTTCTTCTGCACTTTGTTCAGGAATTCAAGAGCGCATCCGATGTCCGTTCCTTTGCCTTCTGGTTCTATGGCGAGGAGTTCGAGAATAACTCGAAGTACGTGCTTAGAGCCCTTGCGCGGTGGGATGTATGCTTCGATTCTGTCTGAGAAACAGATAAGGCCAACCTTATCGTTGTTTCGAATTGCAGAGATAGAAAGAGTCGCGCAAATTTCTGCAACGAGTTCTTCTTTGAACTGTTCGTGTGTGCCAAAATGTTGCGAACCGCTGACGTCAACCACAAGCATGACCGTGAGTTCGCGTTCTTCTCGATACAGTTTTACGAATGGCTCGCCGTATCGAGCAGATACATTCCAGTCAATCGTGCGCACATCGTCGCCGATTTGGTATTGCCGAACTTCTTCAAATTCCATGCCTCTTCCCTTGAAAGCGGAGTGGTAACCGCCAGCAAGTACGTCATCGACGAGGCGTGAAGTACGAAGTTCGATTCGCCGTACCTTTTTAAGAAGATCTTGGGGAATCATCTAATATATATTCCTTACGGTACTGGGACAAAGTCCAAGATTGCTTTAACAATGTCATCTGAAGTTTTTCCTTCAGCTTCAGCTTCGTAGGTTGTTGCAATACGATGCCTAAGCACATCGTGTGCAAGATCTTTAACATCTTGCGGTGTGACGTAACCGCGTCCATCAAGGAATGCATTTGCTTTAGCGCAAAGAGTAAGTGCGAGCGTTGCTCGTGGCGAAGCGCCATTTTCCACAAATTCTTCAAGTTCTATGGACACTTTCTCTGGAGTACGAGTCATTTGTACGAGATTAACGATGTAGTCGACGATTTGGTCGTCAACGTAAATTTTATCTATGAGTTCACGTGCATTTGCAATAGCATCGGGTTGCATGACACACTCTACGCTGTTGTTTTTCGTTGTTGTTGCCATGCGACGAAGGATTTCTCGTTCTTCTTCTGCGGTTGGATATTCAACAAGAACCTTCATCATGAAACGGTCGACTTGTGCTTCAGGAAGTGGGTACGTGCCTTCTTGTTCAATTGGGTTCATCGTTGCAAGTACAAGGAAAGGGTCAGCCATCTTGAATGTATCTTTACCGATGGTGACTTGTCGCTCTTGCATTGCTTCAAGTAAAGCTGATTGCACTTTTGCAGGTGCTCGGTTAATTTCATCTGCAAGAATGATGTTCGAAAAAATTGGTCCCTTATTCACGACGAATTCGCCGGTGTCTTGCCGGTACATAAGCGTGCCGGTAAGGTCAGCGGGAAGCAAGTCGGGCGTGAACTGTAAACGTTGGAACGAAGTGTTAATGCCTTTTGCTAAACTAGAAACAGCAAGTGTTTTTGCAAGCCCAGGTACACCTTCAATCAGAAGGTGTCCATTTGCTAGCAAGCCAATAAACATTCGATGGAGTAAATTATCTTGCCCAACGATGACAGTGTGCATAGATTCTTTGAGTCGTGCAAATGGTTCGCTTGCTTTTGTTACTTTTTCGCCAAGGGCTTGAATGTCGGTATGTGTATGATTTGTCATTTGATTTAAAGTGGTCATATAGACCATTACGCCTCTATTTTAGTGTTGTTCGCCAATTTTTGTCTATGTTTTTTCGCAAAGTAG
>CAWLAZ010000038.1:0-10710 GCA_963854955.1 Phycisphaerae bacterium
AAATTTCAACGTCGCCGTTTCGTCTGTGATGTCCAAGGGTTTGTCGATGGGGATTTTGTGTTTGAATCCAAAATCACAGGCATGATGATCTGATGGATCCGTATCCACTTACGTTTAAACCAATTTTAAAAGAAAAAGTATGGGGCGGTCGCTCGCTTGCGCGATTCGGCAAAAAACTTCCTGACAACATTCTAATAGGCGAGTCGTGGGAACTTGCTGATTTACCGGCATCTATTCCTGATGGCAAATCAATCCTCGCCAATGGTCCGTGCGCTGGGCAAGCAATAACCGGCAACTTTCCGTTGCTCATGAAATATCTTGATGCCTGCGACAACCTGTCAGTGCAAGTGCACCCGAGCGATGCGTACGCAGATAAGCACGCAGACGCCCACCTGAAGAGCGAAGCGTGGATTATCCTTGATACAACCCCAGAGGGGCTAATTTACGTAGGGCTTAAAAATGGCACGTCCGAAGATACGCTTCGTGCTTCTATTGAAAACAACACCGTCCCCGAATTACTCAACGCTATCAATGTTAAAAAAGGTGAATGTTATTACTTACCAAGTGGCACATGCCATGCACTTGGTGCTGGCGTGCTTGTAGCAGAAGTACAAACACCAAGCGACACAACATTTCGCGTTTGGGACTGGGGAAGAACGGGGCGTGAGATGCACGTCGACCAAGCGATGGAATGCATCGACTTCGACTCGCCTGCTTTAACTTTCGCCCAACCAACTCCATTGCGCAGCGGCGATTTTTTAACGACGCACTTTGTCGACACGCCATTCTTTTCTATAGAACGTATTGAAGCAACTGTCGACACTTCACTTGAACTTGTTGTGGACGAAACTCCTGTCGTGCTTATGGTTGTTGAGGGGCACGCGAACATTGAACACACTGTTCCTGTTGACGCGCCTGCTGGCACAACAATCTTACTGCCAGTTGGCATCACCAACGCAACGATGCGCATGGCAAAAGGCACTGCTGTTTTACGCTTTGATGTGCCAAGCAAAAAACTGTTCGCCTAATTAATCTACCCGCGGTAGATTAATCGCCCCGAAACTACGCGCGTACTCGCGGTTGATTACGCTTCGATATTTAGATGTTGTCCGGTTGCAATTCGCGTCGCAGCTTCAATACAGTCTGCTGTTCGCGTGTAGAGTTGCAGTGGTTGCGCATTTGAAACATCCACGCCATCAAAATGGACCTTGCCGGGCACTTGCCCAGCAACGAGTTGTTGCACTGGTTGCGTAACCGTTGGGTTTGCAACGTGTGTTACTTTTGGTGCTCCGTACGCTTGCGCGACAGAAAATGGAATGGGACCTTCAACTTGCATACGTACACATTACCTCAAATCATTACAGAGTCAACTATGGCCAAGAAAAAACGATTGTTGCTCTTCCAGCAACAACCGATATTTTCTGGGACCGCCGCCCACCATTGGCGGCTAGTAGACATCGACAGCCGACAGCCCCTCACTTGAGCCGATAATAGTTTTTTCGGACACAAGGGGTCTTAGTACGATTTAGCCCACAGAACACGTTGTTTTGAAGGTTTGCCAGTAAAGATACACATGCCCTCTTCGTCATGTCCCTCAAGTGGAATACAACGAAGCGTCACTTTCAAGTCGCCCTTGATTGTCTCTTCAACTGCAGGATCACCGCAAAAATGCGCATAGACAAATCCTGTGCCCTCACCAGTAAAGTGTTCGTAAAACGCTTCTTTAGAATCAATCGTTTTTGTAGCTTCTTCGCGGCGAGCAATTGCACGGTCGAACAACCCTTGTTGCATGTCATCGAGAATGTCCGTAACCGTTTCAATAAACTCTACGCGTGGCACGCCCTGTTTTTCTGTTGGACTTTTGTCACGGCGAGCCATAAAGACTGAGTCGCTTGCCATATCACGAGGGCCAACTTCCAATCGAATTGGAATACCCTTCTTCACCCATCCCCATGTTTTTTCACCGCCGCGAATATCGCGATTATCAATTTCAACGGTCACACTTCGACCGTGATAATTAATCACGCCCAAATCATCTGCCAGTTTATGGCAGTAATTCAAAATTGCTTCAGGGTCGTCTGCCTTAAACGTAATTGGAATAATGACAATATGCGATGGTGCAAGCCGTGGCGGCATAACCATGCCATCATCGTCCGCATGCGACATAATCAATGCACCAATTAAGCGAGTCGACACGCCCCAGCTTGTTGTCCACGCGAACTCAACTTCTTTACTAGCATTTTGAAAAGAGATATCCTGCGCTTTTGAAAAGTTTTGCCCAAGGAAATGCGAGGTCCCCGATTGCAATGCTTTACCGTCTTGCATCATGGCTTCAATGGAATATGTATCAACAGCACCGGGAAATCGTTCGCCTTCACTTTTTGTACCCGTAATTACAGGCATCGCCATGACGCTTTCTGCAAAATCTTTGTAAATGTCGAGCATCTGCAACGTTTCCTCAACTGCTTCTTGCTCAGTTGCGTGCGCTGTATGACCTTCTTGCCATAAAAATTCTGTTGTCCGCAAAAACAAACGTGTACGCATTTCCCAACGAACAACATTTGCCCATTGATTAATGAGCAGTGGTAAGTCGCGATAGGATTCAATCCAGTGACTAAACATTTCACCAATAATCGTTTCAGAAGTTGGTCGAACTATCAATGGTTCTTCAAGTTCTCCTGCTGGTTGCAATTTGCCATCTGCGTCTGGTTCAAGGCGATGGTGCGTAACAACCGCGCATTCCTTCGCAAAGCCCTCGACATGATCGGCTTCACGCTGCAAATAACTCAGTGGAATAAAAAGAGGAAAATATGCATTCTTGTGCCCAGTTGCCTTGAAGCGACCATCAAGGTTTTGTTGGATATTTTCCCAAAGACCATACCCCCACGGCTTAATCACCATACACCCACGAACTGGTGAATTTTCTGCCAAGTCAGCAGCTTTGATGACCTCTTGGTACCACTGCGGGTAATCATCTGCTCGAGTTGGGACAATTGCTGTTTTAGGTTTTTTTGCCTTATTTTGTTGTGCCATGATGTGTAGATTCTATCATGCTCACACTATGAAGCCCGCCCTACTGAAACTTCTTACTGATATCAAAGTCAGCCATACAGTGTTTGCAATGCCGTTTGCGTTACTGGGCGCTTTTATGGCTGGCACCAATCAAGGCGGAATATACTGGGAACAATTTGGATGGCAATTTGTTCTCATCGTGGGTTGTATGTTCTTCGCACGAAATGTCGCGATGCTTGCAAATAGAATTCTCGATAGGGACATCGATTGCAAAAACCCAAGAACCAAACAACGAGTCATTGCTTCAGGTGAAGTTTCAATCAAAGTCGCAACAATATATATGTGCATAAACGCGTTGCTGTTCATTATCTTCACCTGTGGATTTATGTATTGGGGAAATACCGTTCCATTAAGTCTTTCTGCACTCGTACTCATCGTGCTTTCAATCTATCCGTACCTTAAACGGTTCACTTGGTTCTGCCACATATATCTTGGTGGATCACTTGCATTAAGCCCACTTGCCGCGGCGATTGCTATTCAACCCGACACGCTACTGCACTTACCAATCTGGCTTCTTTCTGGAGCAGTCCTCTGCTGGGTAGCGGGGTTCGACATCATTTATGCTTTGCAAGATGTTGAGTGCGACAAACGAGACAAACTTAAAAGTATGCCTGCATCACTTGGTATAAAACCTGCAATGCTTATTAGTCAGTTTTTACACTGTACATGTGTTGTACTATTTTTTGGCGTTGCATCGACCGAACCAAAGTTTGAATGGCTATTCCTTGCTGCAATTTTTTTGACAACCGGCTTACTTATCTACGAACACATCACAGTGAAAAAATGGGGAACAACCAAAATCGCGTTAACTTTTTTTACCTTGAACGGCATCGTGAGTTTGGTTATTGGATTGTCGGGCATCATCGACTTGTTAATGTGACGGTCACCACGCTTAGTAGCTGTCACCGAAGATGACTGTCACGTATCCGCGTGGTGACAGTCGATTTCTTACTTTGCTAACGATCCCATTGGATCCCAAGGCGCAAGTACTGTTGGTTCTTCGTTCCACGCTGAAAGTAACTCTGGCGACAAATACTTTTTCTCAATTGCAACTTCGAACATGTATTCATCGAACCACGAATCATTCATTGCGTGAAAACCTTTTATGCCTACATTTTCATCGCCCCATGAATTTTCGACGCGCCATTTAACGGAAACGCCTTCATGAACATCCACGCCTGTAAACAACATTGCGTGTGTCATAAGCGTTTGGTGATAATTCAACCGTTGCGCTTTATCTAAACCAAGGTCAGTGCCGTACACACTTTCAAAATCAAAGAGTCCTGCATCCCAGATGCCGACATCACGGCGGAACATTTTACCAACATCGCAACCCATCCAGACTGGCTTGCCATCTTCGAGCATTTTTTGGGTGAGCGACTTCATTTCGGTTGTATCTATGTTCAAATATTTCACTAAGTCACCACCTACAACGTTACCCAAGAATTCAACTGTATACGTTGTCATGAGCGGCGATGAATCTCGAGGGTCATTGACAACGCAAACATACTCATCAAGTGGTGTTTCGATATATTCCGTTGCGAATTCCAAGGGCGTCATTTCACCCTTGCGGTGAAACTTCTTGTCTTTGTCTTGCCACTGCCACATAAATGTTTTTGGCGGTGTGCCTAAGTGAATACATAGGATGCGCCAAATGCCAGAAAGTATATCCGAGCGAACTTGCTCCATATCAGCACCCGCAACACGTATTTGTTCTGCGCCATCGCGAAGCTTCCACTTCAAAATCATGTTCATCTTTGATGTTGAAGAAGAACTTTGTGTTTCCGGCATCGCTGTTTTTGGAACGAGCCCGTGTTTCTTGACAACGTTTACAAACATGTTCCACTGACCGCCATCGCCGATTGGATCACCTAAGATGAATGCAACTGTCCTGTCATCCACTTCGCAATCTGCCGTATCGATAATGTTTTGCAAAAACCAATTTGCACGTTCGAATTTATCCCAGAACATCGCCCAGTTTTGGCTGAACTCAAACTCCTTAACGTTCATTTTTTTCATCGCAGGCACGCGAAGCATGTTCAGCGCGGCAAAAAGCCAACAACGGCCAGATTGTTTTTGGTTTGAAACTTTCCATTCGTCAAGATGCGTTGAAAATGTAAAGTCTGTCCCCTGCACCACATCTCGAACCATCGCCACATCTTCAATTGTTGTCTGTGTCACGGCATTTTGCGATGCTTTTGCAGATAAATCCTGCTCAAATGCATCTCGAAACGATTGAATAGTATCTGATGAAATCGGCGTTGTTTGAATAGTTGTCATTCACACATTGTAGAAGATTTAATTGACTCTGAGTCAATTAAATTCCGCGCGAATCGACGCCAGTCGCTTAACAAACAGCGATTCTGCTTTTTCATGTTCAAATGAGGACCAATCGTCGCCTGCGTTTTCATCTGCACTGTCGCTGATGTATTTGAAACATCGAAACGGTACTTGCAGGTCTCGGCACACTTTCGCAATTGCATACGCTTCCATGTCAACTATATGCACTCCATCCGCGGGAAGGCTACCTGAATCTGTAAGAAAACTATCGCCACTTCCACACACAATTTCGGGGGTGCCGATCATGTGGTGCCCATCTTCGTACGGGGTTACATATTTGTGAAAACCAAGAGGCGAACAATCCATGTCGCGCTGCACAAAGCCCGTGCATTCCACTAACCCCTGCGTATATTCACTTGAAACAGATCCTGCTGTTCCAAAATTCACCACCAATTGTGGGGAATGTTCCAAAATCAATTTTGTCGCTTGCAGCGTAGCGTTCACTTTGCCAAGGCCCGTCACATAAATTTGCTCTTCCTTGTGGAGGGTTGGTATTTCTTCTTGAAGTGCGCAAAGAATAAGCATCGGCTTGTATTCTACACCTGATACCATCTTCATCATGGAAGACTATATATATAATGGTATTTGTATTGGCGGAATCACCCTTGGCTCTTTACTCTTTGTTGCAGGACTTTTGCACCTTATTCCACGGCTAGGCGCGCCTGGAGAAGCATTTTCGAAGTGGTTGTGCGTCGCGCCAGGGCTTGACCTTCTCGTTGGCTTCTTCACGGGACTGCCGCTTGTTTTTGGACCTGTATTTGGTGGATGGATTGGACTTGTTGCTTCTGTCATTGCCCAAGTACTTGCCGTCATGATTTGGACGGCCCTGCACGGGCTTGCACATCCTAAAGCGCGCAAAGGTCCTCGAATCATAAAATTCTTAAACTCCCTAGTGGGAACATGGCGCAACTTCGCCGCCGTGTGGATCACCGCATTTGCAGTTCCAGTATTTCTGCTAGTACGAGTAGCCGAAATCCTCGTGTACCCTTGGCTTGTTTGGCTTGTTAAGTTTCCAAAATACAAACAATCTGAATGGGTTCGCGTCAATCGGTTTAAGTTTAAAAACTTAGTCGGGCATGATCTTATTTGGTGTTTATATTGCGATTGGATGACAGGTGTGTGGTCGCTTGGATCTGAGATGCTTCGTAATGTTGAATCGTTTTGGTGCCCTATTCGTTTTGACAACGCGAAAAAGTGCTCAAATTGCAGCGTCGATTTTCCTGATGTGTTTAATGGGTGGGCTCAACCAGACGGCTCGATGGAAGAGGTTGTCGATGTTCTCAAGAAACACTACGGCGAGGAAGAAATAAATTCGTGGTTCGGGCATCCTGCTCGACTTACTATTGAAGGCGAAGAGACTTGAGGAAGGGTCATGTCTGGGGTCATGTCTGGGGTCAGATGACCCCAAAAAAACAGAGCCCCGATTGCTCGGGGCTCTGCGGGAAACTGGTGGTTCCAAGATAGAGATTTGTTTTGACTACTGCGTTTTTCTAACTCCGCAAGTAGACAATACTAGGGTCAAGTCCTTTCGCAAAACTTTAGTTTTGCTTTTGAAGACCAGACCCATTGTTACTCTTCATTCACTTCGTACTCAGCATCAATGACATCGTCTCCGCTGTTACTGCCTTCGCCACAATCGTCGCCGCCACAACATTCGTCGTCAGTTCCTGCGGAAGCATTCGTGGCCTCATTTGCAGTTGCTTCGTAGACGGCCTTTCCAAGTTCTTCGGCTGCAGTTCCAAGAGCAGTAAGTGCTGCTTCAATTGCTTCCTTATCATCACCTTTGAGTTTTTCTTCAAGGTTAGATAGTGCTGATTCAATTGAACCACGCGCTTCTTGCGAAATCTTATCGCCGTGTTCATCCATAGACTTCTTGGTCTCATGCATCATCATTTCGGCTTTATTCTTAGTTTCAACAAGTTCGCGACGAGCCTTGTCGTCTTCAGCATGCGCTTCAGCGTCTTGCTTCATTTTTTCAATTTCGTCTTCGTTCAAACCAGAGGAACCCTTAATTTCAATTTGTTGGGTTTTACCTGTTGCTTTGTCTGTAGCTGAAACGTTCAAGATACCGTTTGCATCAATTGCGAATTCAACTTCAATTTGTGGAGTACCGCGAGGTGCTGGAGGAATATCCGTAAGGTCAAAACGACCAAGCGAACGGTTATCCGCAGCAAACTCTCGTTCACCTTGAAGGACATGAATCGTTACTGAAGACTGGCTGTCTGCAGCGGTCGAAAATGTTTCCTTCTTGGAAGTTGGAATCGTTGTATTACGTTCTATCAAGGAAGTCATCACACTGCCGAGTGTTTCAACACCAAGCGAGAGTGGAGTAACATCCAAAAGAAGCACGTCTTTAACGTCGCCTGTGAGCACGCCGCCTTGAATTGCTGCACCAACGGCAACAACTTCGTCTGGATTTATTGACTTATCGAGTTCTGCAGTTTCAAAAACCTCTTTTGTGATTTCTTGCACCCTTGGAATACGTGTTGAACCACCAACCATTACGATGTCTGAAACTTCGGATGCTTTAAGACCCGCATCTTTAAGTGCTGACAAGCATGGCTGACGAAGTCGGTCAAACAAATCGCTGCAAATCGTTTCAAACGTTGCACGAGTAATCGTTACTTGCAAATGCTTTGGACCGTTTTGGTCCGCAGTAATGAATGGCAGGTTCACTGAAGTTTCTTTTTGTTGTGAAAGTTCACACTTCGCTTTTTCAGCGGCTTCTTTCAAGCGTTGTAGTGCCATTGGATCTGTTCGAAGATCCATTGATTCTTGCTTCTTGAATTCGTCCGCGATGTGATCGATAAGTCGTTGGTCAAAGTCGTCACCACCAAGGTGTGTGTCGCCATTTGTCGCGAGTACTTCAAAAACGCCATCGCCAATATCAAGAATAGATACGTCAAATGTACCGCCACCTAGATCGAAAACTGCAATCTTTGCGTTCGTCTTCTTTTCAAGACCATACGCAAGTGCGGCTGCTGTTGGCTCATTGATGATTCGTTCAACTGTTAACCCAGCAATTTCGCCAGCATCTTTTGTTGCTTGGCGCTGGGCATCGTTGAAGTATGCAGGCACCGTAATGACTGCGCGGTCAACTGTTTCGCCAAGATAATCTTCAGCGACTTTCTTGAGTTCGCCAAGAATCATTGCTGCGATTTCTGATGGCGTGTATTCTTTATCGCGAACGCCGATCTTTACAAGATCATCTGCGCTACCAAGGACGCCGTAAGGCACCATTGTTTCTTCTGATTTAACTTCGTTGTGCCGACGACCCATGAAACGTTTCACTGAAAAGACAGTGTTAGTTGGGTTTGTTATTTGTTGGTGACGCGCTGGTTGTCCAACGAGGCGTTCATCCTTGTCGGCAAAACCAACGACAGATGGTGTTGTTCGGTTGCCCGAACTGTTAATGAGAACTTTTGGTTGGTCACCTTCCATGATGGCCACGACCGAGTTCGTTGTTCCTAGATCAATACCTATAATTTTTGACATGATAATATCTCCTTCTGCTTGGGCATTCCTCGATGGAATTCCGGGGATTGATGCCGTCGCTACCTACTAATACGCAACTCTGATGCCAATTGTGCGCAGGCGAAAAGATGAAAATAACAAGCTTTTATTCGATTTAAACGTGGTTTTCTCTTTGCTTATATGCCAGAATGGCACATATGCAAATAGGTTCTGTCAAACTTGAGACCCCACTCTTCCTTGCCCCCATGGCTGGAATCTCTGACTTACCCTTCAGGCTCATTTGCCGAGAACTTGGCGGCGTGGGTTTAGCGGGTTCGGAACTGTTGAATTCAAGGGCGATCGCTCGGCGGATACCTGCTGTTTGCGAAAAAGCAAAACTGCATCCAGATGACCGACCACTTTCTGTACAGGTCTACGGCAATGTCGAAGATCCACTGCCTCAAGCTGGAGCATGGGCCGTTGAACAAGGCGCAACAATTATTGACATTAATATGGGGTGCCCCATCGATAAGGTCTGCAAGAAAAACGGTGGCTCATTATTGCTAAAGACTCCCGGAAGAACCGCAAACCTTGCAAAGCAAATAATCGATGCGTGCGATGGCGTTCCCGTAACGGCGAAAGTTCGATTGGGCTGGGGAGAAAATGAACTGACCGCGCCAGACCTTGCTAAACGTTTAGAAGATTCGGGAATCGCCGCAATAACAGTGCATGGAAGAACGACGCATCAAAAGTTTTCGGGAAGAGCATGTCTCGATGGTATCGCGAGCGTTGTCGAAGCAGTGTCTATCCCTGTGATTGGAAACGGAGACATCAACTCGCCAAAAAATGGGCAACACATGTTTGAGTACACCAAATGTGCCGGCGTGATGATTGGTCGCCACTCGATGAAAGAGCCGTGGATTTTTGATGACCTAGCAAGACATCTCAATGGTGAACAACCATTGTACCGCGACAGGAACTCCAAAATTAAAATCATCCTTCGCCACTTGGAATTGATAGTAGAACACCGAGGCGAACGGTCTGCGTTGCATTGCATCACAAATCGAATTGCGTTGTACGGAAGAACGCTTGGTCACATTAAACCGCTCAAAGAACGGGTTCGACTTGCGAAAAGCGCGGATGAAATTCGGGAAGCACTTGAAGGGTGGTTAGCTGTGGAAGTTTCGAGCGTTTAAGTAGCCAATTGCGATTCGTCAAGATCTGGAAACAAGAGGATTGCTGGATGGACTTACAATGCATTGGCAAGCACGAAAAGAGTACGGCGGAAAGACCCAGGAGTGTTTTAACTTGATGCATTGTGTTTTCTCTCTCAAACATTCAGCAGGCGTAAAGCACGCCTTGTTGTGGCTGAGTATAGAGAATACACCCGTTGATTCAATAAAATACTATGCAAAAAGGCTTATATATTTAATCAAAACTGGTCGTTTAGTATTCGAAGTAGTTTTCACACGCCGGAGATGACTTTAGACATGCTGAAGATTGGCAAGAGCATTGCTATCGCAACACCGCCAACAACACCGCCCATTACGAGAATCATAAGTGGTTCAATCAACGCACTCACGCCTTTAACGCGTGATTCAAGTTCATCGTCCGTAAAGCTTGCGACACGATCCATGACGGCAGGAAGTTTTCCCGCCCTCTCGCCCGAAGCCATCATTGATGCAACATACGAAGGAACGTACGGTGACTCGAACACTGCATCGCTCAAAGCATGCCCATTACGCACATTGTTTTCCATGTCTGTCCAAAGACGGTCGAACTGTACGTTGTTCGTTACATCCCTGCAAACTCCAATTGCATCAAGAACGCCAACACCAGCGGCAA
>CAWLAZ010000039.1:0-10497 GCA_963854955.1 Phycisphaerae bacterium
GCGTTCGTCCGAGCACAATCGGAACTATTCGATTGCTTCGTCGCGTTTTGATATCTGTTGTGCTTGCCGATGTTTCCCAGCATGTAACGCAATGGATTGCGTCAAAAGTTCCCTCCTTGGGTGGATTAATACCAGCAGCGGGGCAATCTCTTGCTCTGCTTGTTCTAACTGCGCGTGTTGGCAAGGCGTGTCAAAAGGCATGTAGACCGATGAAGCCATGCCAGAAACGTGCCATTGCAACTGTTTATGAAAAGTTGCGTGCATTTTTTACACTCAACAAAAAAAATCCCCGCGAAGGAGAAGCGTTTCTTGTTGCGGTTCAGGCCCCCACTCACCTGTGAAGCATTGATCTGCAATAGTGCCTCGTTGGTTAACAGAAATGCTCCGAGTATCTCCAGGAACACCTTTACACTCTTGAGTCTGATATTCCATGGGACTCAATGCGAGCACCCAAGTTTTGCTCCACCTTGCTCTATGCTTTACAAATTGAATTGCGACAATACATTCTTCGTTTTTTTTCATGGTGTATCTTCTACTTAGATATATCCACGGGTGCTACGATGCACAAATGCTATATTCAATCCTACTCGTACTATTTACTTTGACACCAAATGGAACATTTATTCGTCAAATTGATGGCTTTCTTGAACCTGTACATGCAATCTGGCTCCCAGATGGAAACATCGCAGTAGCGGACAGGATGGCGGATGAAATAGTCATATGTACTGTTGAAGGTGAACGGCTGCGTTCAATTCAGATAGAGAACCCCACATCGTTAATCGTCACAGAAAATGGAGAATGTACTGTTGGGCCCACCTCTTATCCCCAATGGGAGATGCATGAAGTCATCGAAGCTGGAATTCCCACAAGAATGAAAGATGGTGGATGGATTGTTCCAGATATTTATGGTCATTCTATTCACCAATATGATGCTGAAGGGAATTGGATAGGAAAATGGGGAGTGCACGCATTGCTTCCACATGAAGGCGAAGGCAAGCTCCATTATCCCAATGCAGTTGATGTTTCTCCAGATGGAACTCATATTATTGTTTGTGAAGGATTTGAAGGGAGAATTCAAATATTTAATCTAGGTGTAGGGGAGTCTGAATCCGTGCCACTGATTACCAATATTGCTCATTTTGGAAAACAAATTGATTCGTATGAAGATTTGATTTTGATTGCCGAACCAGAACTTGGAGATATATATTTGCTCCGCATTGGGCTGGAAGTTCCAATTGTTTTAACAAGGTTCGGTGGAGAGGGAACTGCGCCGCATCAGTTTGATTCCATTGATGGCCTTTGGATTGGAGATGGTGAGATTAGAGTTGTTGGAGATGAAAAGTTAAAAACATTTATATATGCGCATGATAAAACAAGCTCATTTAGACAAATACCTGGAATGGTTAAGTTTCAAAAATCTCAAGCGCACGAGTCTATGCATGGCCCCATTGATGGAGATACAGTGTTGCCAACGGCGACAGATATAGCGGTATCTGAAGATGGAAAACTAATGTGGTCTGTAGATGCTCTAGAGGAAACAGTAACATGCACAACATTGCCAGATTTCAAGATTGTCCACATTATCAACGGTTTTGTTGAGCCATATGGCATCGAGATTGAAGGCGATGGAAATATTTTAGTCTCCGATATTGGTGCTTCTACTATTAAACGTTTTTCGCCAAGTGGAGAGTTACTGTTAACATTCGGCGAAATTGGCTTTGCTCCTCACCAAATGTATAAACCTGCTGGAATCACACTTCTTGATGACGGCACAATTGCAATTGTTGATTGGGGAAATCACAGGGCTCAGCTGTATACCAATAATGGTCAATGGCTAGCAACATTTGGAAAGGGTAGAAGTTGGAATCGTCAAGATAATCCTCCGCCGCATATTGTGACGAGCAATGCAGGAAATTGGAAAGTGTCCTATTCTCCCCGTCCAGAAAACCTACCACTGAATAAAGTTTTTGAGTTAATCACGCATGTTGAAGGCAATGGTGTGGTTAAATCATTACGTGTGGATGCTGCAATGCCAGCGCACGGACACGGAATGATGACAGATCCAGTAACAACCTTGCAAGATGATGGTAGTTATAAAACAACTGGCATGCTGTTGAGCATGCCAGGCGATTGGGAAATTTATTTCGATGTTAATAACGGCGAAACTATCGAGCGCGCGCAGGACTCAGTTACTCTGGCGCCTTGAGCAATGAATCTTCTGGCAAAGGTGAAGTTAGCGATTCTAAAAACGCTATCAAATCTTTTGTTTGTTGATCGGTTAAATGTAAGGGTTCTAAAATAGTTTCTCGGTGGTGGTCAGCACTAACAAATTGTTCAAGAGTTGAGTAGTGGTTCAATACATCCTCAAGAGTAGCAAGTTGCCCCGCGTGCATATATGGAGGTGTTTTGGCAACATTGCGCAGGCTTGGTGTTCTAAATGCTCCCCAATCTTCTCGCCGTTTTGCAATGTGTTTAGAAATGATAGCGCGAGCGCTTTCTGTGTCGTCACTATGTTTTCCACCTGCTGCAAATTTCGCAGAGTTTAACATGTCAATAGCTCCAGCTCTGCCACTATCTCGCAACGGGCCACCATCAAGTGGAGCAATCCCTATCGAGTGAAAGGCGCCATCTGTAATCCACGGTCCAAAATGGCATCGCAAACATCCACCATCTGTAATAAAATATTTTAATCCTCGTTGTGCAGAATGAGAAATTGCATTCGAGTCGCCTGCGACAAAATCATCAAACGGAGCATGCGAAGAATCTAACTTTGTAATATAAGCAGCAACTGACTTGGCGACATTAGCAGCGACAGTATCAATATCGCTTGCTTGCATTTTGCCAAACGTATCAATCCACAGAGGTCCAAGTGTTTCATCTTCAACAATAATGTTTGCTATCTCCAAACGTGAAATATTCATCTCATCTGGATGTTCCATTGTTTGAATTGGTTGACCCCACAAAGTGTCGGCACGCCCATCCCAAAAAAACCATCGTTGGTGAGCAGCATTTAATACTGTTGGAGAATTTCGAGTTGTTTTGCCAGTTCCAGTTGAAACTTGTTTCGCATCGGTGAAATATTTTGATGGCTCATGACATGTCGCGCAAGAAACTTCTTTATTCGAAGAAAATTGTTTGTCAAAAAAAATAGCTTGACCAATTTTTGCTGCATCAGCATGTTGTTCGTAGGCATTGGTCGTGTCTGAAACTACTATTGCTGGGCTCATCGTTTTGAGTATTGCCCATTCATTGTCCGTAAAAACAGGTGCCGTACTTACACTACCATCTCCGAGAGCCAAGCAGAGAATATATGAAAACATAGCTAGAGCTACTCGATAGTCAACGTGCCTGATCCTACAGCGCCTTCCCATCCGCCAATGCGGATGTAATAGACTTCTCCAAGGACGACGTTAACATCAACGGCGGAGTAATATGATTGGCAATCATTATCGCCACTGCCATCGCCATTACATGCAACTTGATTGCTGCAACTCCCAGCATATATAGCCATAGAAGTGTCGTAACTTGATGAATCACATGTTGTAAAGTGTGCATTGCCAGAAAAGTCTGCAGTCCATTCGAACCAGATATCATTAGAGTTCGCCCAGTTCATATATGTACCAGAGCATTGTGAATCGTCTGGCTCTGGGCTACTTGGCGTAGCAGTAGTCGTATCGAATATGTTCCCTCCAAGATTAGCAAGCATTGCAGTTGTGCATTCGTCACCAGCGCCAGGGCAAACAGTATTTGCGCAGAGAACGTTATCTCCATAATAGTCTCCGCTCAATGCTGCACAAGCGTTTTCACTTACTTCAGTGCAACTATAATCTGGTAGACAGCATGCTCCAGTGACTATGCATTCGCTTCCCCAAGCGCCAATTACTTGCAAGAGGTCACTTACATCAACACAACAAGAACCGTCTACATCACCAGCTGGTCTGAAACTGCCATCTCCGCAAACACCCCAATTGCCAATAAGAGAGAGAATGTCATTGACATTAACATAACCGTCGCCATCAATATCATTCACGCACGAAGGTAGCGGTAATGAGCATGGGTCAAGAATGCCAAGCTCCCAGACGAAAAGTCCACGCTCAAGGTCGCTCCCTATGACAGTGCCACTTGGGAAGTATGGGTACACATTCCATAAGCCATTGAAACTTGCATTGTCATTTGCTGGGTATGTATCAAAATAAGCATACTGTGTTGGGCTCGTTGGGTTAGTAGCGTCAAAAACGCGAAGGCCTGAACGATAATTTGCTTCAAAGATGTACCCATTATGCGTGTACAAATTGTGGTCAATGGATGCGCTTCCACTAGTAAATGTTCCAACAAATGAGGGGCTTTCGATGTTTTCTACATCGATAACACGCGTGGTTGTTGTGCTGCCAGTATCTTGTTCATCAAGTTCGTCATTAAGGTAAAAGTACTTACGATCTTCTGAAAGCCATCCTTGATGAGAGTACGAAGCATTACTGTAATACGTTTGTGAAACGACAAATGTATTTGATTTGTTTGTAACGTCAACAATGGTTAAACCAGTGTCACTCCAGCCACCGCTGAGTCCGGCACAACAAAATGCAATTTGCCGTCCTGTAAATGGACCAGTCGTGTATGTTACAACTTGTGCATCATGTATATATCGATCAGTCCAAGAACCAACTTGTACTGGAGCAGCCGGATTAGCCAAACTATAAATATACATACCACTTGCTACACCACCCGTGCGATATAAGAATCCACTTTGGGTATCGATGACAACGTTGTGTGTAGATCCAGAACCAGCAGAGCTTAACGTTTGCACATTTCCATTATCTATATCATTCAAGTTAAATACTTGGATGCCTCCGCCACCTTCGCTCACGACATACATATATGTACCGTAGGTTTTAATATCTCGCCAAAGACTGTTTGGTCCAGAAAGCGTTGCAACAACTTGCGCGTTGCCAGGATTCGTAATTTCTACGATGACTGTGCCGCTGCTTGTTCCCATCAGTGCATATTCTCTTCCAGAAGGAGAAACATAACCCCAACAATCGTTCCCACTGTCCGCATTGTCAAGTGTATTTAGAGGAAGCCACGATTTCAAAATGACATTCTCAGAAGTGAACCCAAGTGATCGTTCTTGACTAGCGTCTCGATCAGAACGATAAGCATGAGCTTTTACAGCTGGTTGCCTATCTTTAATTTTAGGATCATCCTGGTGTGCAAACAAGAAAGATGCAGGGATAATTGCACTCAATAGAGCTATTGTGATAATGGAGTGATTCTTCATTTTGTATGTTGCCTTTCTCGACACTATTATTATGCATAAAAAATGGTAAAAAACCACTTCTGTATAGTAAGATACGACTTTTATTATATACAGGTTGCATATTTACTTTAAATGAGGTGTGTTCTAGTTGATGGCAAGTGTTTCAGAGCCCGTAGCCGCTTACCACCCGCCTATACGTATGTAATAGGAGTTACCTATCTTAACTTTGACATCGACAGAGGAGTACCAGTCTTGACACCCATTCTCGCCGCTGGAATCTCCATTACATGCTACTTGGTTTGTGCATGACCCTCCATAGATTGCAATAGAGGTCTCGTAACTCGATGCTTCGCTGCTACCAGAATCACCTGTATTCGACCCACGTGCATTAGAGAATAAACGAGAAGTGGCCCTTGGTAGGGTACGCATTCAAAAAAACACCGCAGACCTTGTGATCTGCGGTGATCAGTTAACTTGTGGAACTGCGGTACCAGCAGTATCGCTAATCCTCAGTACGTAGTTTCGCAAGCACAGTAAAATCTTCCAATGTGGTTACGTCTTGATTTGACTCTGTCCCTGCGGCAACATCTCGAAGCAAACGTCGCATTATTTTTCCACTCCGAGTTTTTGGAAGCGAGTCTGTAAATTTTAACACGTCTGGTTTAGCTATTGCTCCAATTTCGTTTGCAACATGTTCACGAAGTGTTTGCTTCAATTCTTCACTTGGTTCAAAGTCTTTTGCCAAGGTGCAAAATGCAGCAATACCCGTTCCTTTAATTTCATGAGGAACACCAACAACGGCGGCTTCAACGATTGACTCGTGACTCACTAGTGATGACTCTACTTCCATCGTGCCAAGCCGATGACCAGAAACATTTATTACATCATCAATGCGCCCCATAATCCAAAAGTTTCCGTTTTCATCTTTCCGTGCACTATCGCCTGCAAGATACATGCCATCAACTCGACTGAAATAAGTTTCAATAAATCGCGCGCGGTCCCCATATATACCTCGCAATATTCCAGGCCATGGTTTACGAAGTACAAGA
Source organism: Phycisphaerae bacterium (assembly GCA_963854955.1). Taxonomy (GTDB): domain Bacteria; phylum Planctomycetota; class Phycisphaerae; order Phycisphaerales; family SM1A02. The sequence goes on from CAWLAZ010000039.1 coordinate 6,304, forward strand.
AGACCGCCCACGTTTGTTCCCACTTCACTTCCATCATCATTAACTACGGCTGCATCAACTCCAAAAAATGGCGTGGTGCACGAACCGGGAGTTGAAGGCGTTGCGCCTGGAATAGGTGTCAACATATGGCCGCCGGTTTCTGTTTGCCACCACGTATCAACAATTGGGCAATTGCTCCCTCCAATAGTCTCGCGGTACCACATCCATGCTTCTGGATTGATTGGTTCACCAACCGTTCCAAGTAATTTTAATGAAGACAAATCGTGTTTTTCCGGATGCTCATCCCCCCACTTCATGCATGCACGTATCGCCGTTGGCGCAGTATAAAACTGTGTCACCTTGTGCCTTTCAACAATATCCCAAAACCTGTCTGGCGCTGGAAAATTAGGTGCTCCTTCGTACATCACTGTTGGTACACGGTTTGGGAGAACTCCATAAATAATATAACTATGCCCTGTAATCCAACCAACGTCCGCGGTACACCAATACACTTGGTCGCAGTCTGGCTTTAAGTTAAACACCCACTTGCTCGTTAAATATGTGTAGACCATGTATCCACCCGTAGTATGAATTATACCTTTTGGCTTACCTGTTGAGCCACTTGTATATAACAAGAACAACATGTCTTCTGCATCCATAGACTCGCATGGGCAATCTTCTTCTTGGCTTTCGCACACGTCGTGCCACCAAAAGTCACGTTCATCGTTCCAAGAAATTTCGTTTTTGCAGCGCTTTAATACGATAACTTTGTCGATGACGTCTGTAAGTTTTGTTGCTGCATCAACGTTGTCTTTTAGAGGAACAATTTTTCCCCTTCGCCAAGACCCATCGCATGTAATCACAATAGAACTGTTCGCATCATCTACTCGATCAGCAATTGCTTGCGACGAAAAACCGCCGAAGATGACAGAGTGCGGAGCGCCTATTCGTGCACAAGCCAACGTAGCAATGGCAAGTTCAGGAACCATTCCCATATAAATAGTGACTATGTCCCCCTTTTTTACACCGAGTGATTTTAATGCATTTGCAAACTTGCACACTTCTGCGTGTAAATCGTAATAAGTAAGTTTACGTACTTCAGGGGCACTTTCTCCAGCCGGTTCCCCTTCCCAAATGATCGCCGTGTCATCACCGTGCCCCATGTTGATTTGCCGGTCAATACAGTTGTGACAAATATTCGTCTTGCCGCCTTCAAACCATTTCGCATCCGGAAACGCACCCGAACTTACTGTATCCCAACGTTCAAACCAGTCAAGTTCATCCGCAACGTCACCCCAAAATCCATTCGGGTCTTCAATGGAACGTGTATACATTGCCGCATACTCATCTGTATTCGTAAAGTATGCACCACCGATTCGCTCACTAAATTGTTTTGGAGGATCGAATATTCGATCTTCCTGAAGGATTGATTCAATATTTCCGCTGTCAGTCATTGATGTAACTCCGATCTGTTTACATCATCATACGATTTACTTGCGTTTTCTACCCTTACCTTTTCGGTTTGAGTTGAAATTTTTCGTACTAGACTTGTTTTTACCGCCTCGTTTTGGACCGCCAGTTGGTGAAAGCTTTGCAACATCTTCAATGTGGCGCTTTGGCATATCAATAACGTGCACCTCCATTTGGCGTGTTGGCAAATCGATTGAAGAGATTTGAACTGTCACTTTATCGCCTATTGCGAGCACTGCTCCGCTTCGAGAGGCAACTATTTGACCTGTTCCTTCGAGCTTTTCCCAGCGGCCAGTAGATTTTGCGGTTTGTTTCAATGTGTCAAATCGACAGAGCCCTTCAATAAGAAACCGTTCGAGAGATATGAATAAACCGGTTGAAGAAAAACCAGTAATGATTCCTGAAAACTCATCTCCTAGATGGTTCTCGTTTAAAAACTGTAACACGAGGAATGTGCGCAACGATCGCTCGGCCTGTTCCGCATTTCGTTCTGTTGAAGAACAATTCGCGCCAATTTCAATCAACGAACCTTCATCAAGGGCGCGTTCGTCATCACGAATGTTTCCTATGATTGAGCGTTTTGATTTTCCACCCTTCATATTCGTCCCGTTGTCTGTGTGATCAAGATAAGAAGCGATCGCTCTATGGACTGTTAAATCTGGATATCGACGAATTGGACTCGTGAAATGTGCATAGTGTTGACTTGCAAGGGCAAAGTGTCCAACTTCTGCTGGACTATAAATTGCTTTCGAAAGTGTTCGAAGCACCGCAAAGTGAACCGCTCGCGAGGAATCGCTGTCTTTTGTTGCTTGCAACAATTTTTGCAAATCGTGCCGTGTTGGTTCATCAGATATGCCAACCCCAACGCTTCGCGCGAACAACCGAATCTCAACCATGTCGCCAAACTTTGGCTCGGGGTGCACGCGCCGTAAAAGAGGTATGTCCATACCAGCAAATGTTCTTGCAATCGCTTCGTTTGCCTCAACCATAAACATTTCAATGATGCGATGAGTGAAAGCATTGTCTTCGGGGTGCGCATCAATGACATGACCGTTATCATCAAACTCTAATACAACTTCTGGAAGTTGCAATTCAATCATACCGTCTCGCCTTCGACGTGCTAAGAGCTTCTTTGCTAAAGTATCTGCGAGTTTTAATTTGCCAATAAGTTCTTCCGTATATGCTCCGCCGGTAACAGTGTTTTTACGTGCTTCTTTTTCATCGCCGTCAATAAGCGCTTGCGCTTCGAGATACGTTAATCGTTTCGCAGAACAAATGACTGTATTTCTCAGGCGGTGACCAAGAACACGCCCTTTATGGTCAAAACGAATAAAAACAGATTTCGCCCAGCGACGCACGCCCTCTTGCAACGAGCAAACGCCGTTTGATAACACCTCGGGCAACATTGGAATAACTTTGCGTGGAAGATACACACTATTGCCCCGTTCGATTGCGCCTAAATCAAGCGCGCCACCAATAGGAACAAAACTTGCAACGTCTGCAATGTGCACACCGAGCTCCCACTCGTTTTTGTTTTCATCGTAAGAGATATTGATTGCATCATCGAAATCACGTGCATCTGGTGGATCGATGGTAAAAATAAATTCATTCGTTAAATCTTCACGCCCCTCATCGCCTGTTTCTTCAAAATGACTCGCAGCGTTTCGTGCTTCATCTTTGGATTCCTCATTGAAATCTTCAAACAAACCATACGCAAGCATAACCGCTTGTGTTTCTACATCAGGTTTTCCCGCTTCGCCCAAAACGCGCGTTATAACACCTTCCCCTAAATAATCTTTTTCTGGGTAATGCAGCATTTCAAAAACTATTTTGTCGCCTTCTTTGGCATCCTTCGCGCCAACATCACGAATAATAATTGGGTTGTGTAGTTCCCTACCGTCTGGTTGTGCAAACCAAGATTTCCCTCGCTTGGACAAAGTGCCCACATATTCGCCGCGGCCACGTTCAAGCACTTCAACAATTTTTCCTGAAGCGCCTCTTCCTTTCCAACTTCTACTTTGCGAAACAACCACGCGAACCGTGTCGCCAGAAACCGCGTCACTCTCTGAGCCTGCGCCAATATAGATATCGCCCTCTCGAAATCGTTGCGACGGTTTCACGAAACCAAACCCGCGTTTGTTTGACCTAAATGATCCAACAATTTCCTCTGGCAATGTGGGTAAACGAACACAACCGTCTTGACCAATTTCAATTTGATTATCTTCCACGGCTTGCGCAACGGTCTCATCAAACGCTTCTTTGTCGTCGTGAATAATACGCAAATCTTTTGCAATATTCCTCACTGTTGTGGGACGATATCCATCATGGTATAGGTGGTCGAGTAACCGATTTGTAAATCTCAATGCCATAGTTGAATGCTAACTCTTATTAGATGTGCCCGAGGCGTCTTTTGATTTCTTTTTTGATTCCCTCGACTTTTTATCAGACTTTTTTGGCTTAGAGGATTCCTTTGCGGCTTTCGCGTCTTTTTTATACGAATCACTTCGGTAATCTGTTTCGTAAAAACCGCTTCCTTTAAACATCACGCCAGAACCAGCCCCAATCAGGCGTTTCAATTTTAACGTTGCACACTCTGGGCATTTCTTCTTTACCGGAGCGCTCATCTGTTGAAAAAGTTCGAATTCCTGTCCGCAAGCCTGGCATTTATAGTCGTACGTTGGCATTGTTAGTTGCTTACCGCAACCTTTGCTGGGCTAATGATGATATCTCCAAGTCGAAATCCAT
>CAWLAZ010000040.1:0-10474 GCA_963854955.1 Phycisphaerae bacterium
TGGTCAAGCAAGTTGGGGTTTATACCCCGTTGTTGATTTTGAATTAGGTTCTGTTGGCCTTGGCATGTTCGCTATGCTTGAAGCAGACGATCCTGCTCTTTCTCGGAACATCATGCAAGCACTTAAAAAGTTCGATGAAGCCAACGAAAATGAAATGGAACTTATTGATATAGGCGGCAGGGATGTCTGGTCCATGCAAGCTGATTTTGATCTATCTATAGACGCGCTTCCTATTCCTATTGACTTAGGAAGGCTTTCAAATATATATTTTGCAAGCACTGATGGATACATTTTGTTTGGTACTGAATCTGAGGGTTTTTCAACTCTCTTCTCGATTATAGATGGTGATGCTACGGATGATTCTTTAGCATCAAACGAAGTATACGAAGAATTGATGGCTCGCTGCGGAACTAAAGGGGAGTCATATGCAGGTGTTCTTTTGACTAATCTTTCAGATGCACTTATGCAAATGGATACATCAGGAATGGGCATGATGATTATGCCAATGATAAAATCCTTATTCGGTGATATTCATGGTATTGCCCAAACAGTCACATTTGCTCCTTCAGATGATGTACTTCTTACAGGCACCTATGCTATTTTGATGCCTAATGGGCGCGACGGCCTAACTGGTCTTTTTGTTTCTGACGCATCTGCTGTTGAAATTCCATCCTTTGTTGGTGACGACACAATCACCTATTTGCAAAACAGTATTGCGTTTGATAAAGTTATTCCACTTATTAAAGATATTACTGCAAGTAACCCTTTGTTAGCAATGCAATTGACTCCGCAAATTATGGAGCAAATGGAAATGGGTGTTTCGTTGTATTTAGCAACACTTGGTTCAGAGACTCATTTTATGACTACGGGTACTGAACCTTACACGGCTGACTCCGATGGTTACATGATTGCTGTCGAATGTATAAACGAAGATGCACTCTCTAATGTTCTGAGCATGACCATGCCTTCATTTGGCGCTTCACCAACCGATTTTCTAGGGAATCAAATTTTCACTGTCGACCTTGGAGGCGGTATGATGATTCCCATACCTATGGATTTATCCTTTTCCATCGCAGTTGGCGGTGGGTATGTCTTTATCGGTTCACAATTTTCAGTTGAAAACGCTTTACGAGCTGTAGCTAATCCCAAAGACGCCAAGTCTAACCACGGATTAAACGCCGCTGCATCTATGATTAAGCATGAAACAGTTTCTGGTTGGGGTTATGGCGATATGGGAAAGAGTATGCAAATGCAAAAGGCAGTAAGCAATTCTATGCTAGGTATGAATGAAGAAATGCTAAATGAGATTGAAGCATTTGATCCTGAAATGGCAGCAGAAATGCGCGCTGAAAGCGAATCAAATCTTGAAACACAAAACGCTATTCTTGATGCAATGGTAAAGACATTCGGCTCCATGGCATGGAACATTAATGCAGACGATACAGGGTTTATGTCGAGCGTTATTCTGATGAAATCAGGAAAGTAACTTGTTCAACATAATTCAAATGCCTGTCCTAAGTAGGGCAGGCATTTTTTAATTCCAACCGAGTTGGTAAAAGATTGCCGTAAACAACAAGTCGGCAATAACGATAGTCACAATAGTTTGAACCACGGTGTCCGTTGTTGCTTTGCCAACACCAGCGGCACCACCGCTAACACGTAGTCCGTTATAACACGCGATTGATGCGAGAATAACTCCGAAGATACCTGCCTTTAAAAGGCCCGTTGTGAAATCAGAAAGATTTACTTGCGTAAGTGTGTTCGCAACGTACAGGTCATATGGGACGCCAAGCAACTCGACCGATACAAAGCAAGCTGTAACAATGGCAACAACATCGCCAATAATAGTAAGTAAGACTAAGCTAAGAACAGTGGCAATAACTCTTGGAACAGCGAGAAAACGAATTGGGTTTAGTGCTTGTGCTTCAAGAGCTTCAATTTCTTCGCCAACTACCATGGTTCCTAATTCAGCCGCAATGGCTGCACCCGCAAATCCTGTAAGGACAATCGCTGATATAAGTGGACCAAGTTCACGCAATATAGCCACACCAACAATGTTAGCAATCTTGTCTGTTTGCCCAAAGGTTGCAAGCGGGGGTGCCATTTGAAATGCAAGGATAAGTCCGATACACCCGCATACTAAACAGACAATGCCAACAGACCTAAATCCAATGCGTACTATTTGGCTGACTGCGGCTGCACGCCCAAAGTTAACATCTTTGTGAAAGATCGATCGGTATAACCAAATACAAACATCGATCAGCAGCTCCGTAATGCCGCCAAGAAATTCAAATACGCCGATCCACATGGCACCCCACTGTTCAAATAATTGAAGCAGTATGTTGGTTCTAGTTTGGTTTTTGTCAGTTTGCAAGAGCTTCATCTCTAGACGAAACGATATCAAAAATTGCATCAAGACGTGAAAGCGCAATAATCGACTGTACTCCTTCAGACAAATCGCAAAGAACAAATGTTTTACCTTGTTGTCTTGTGATTTGAAGTGCCTCAATCAAGGTGGCAAGTCCCGAAGAGTCCATATACGGAACAGCCTTTAAATCAACAATCAATTTTTCAGGCTGTTGCGAAAGCAAGGGTTGCAATTTCGCACGTAGTTCTGTGGATTTACTTAAGTCAATATCTCCGTTGGGGGTAACAACAATTGTTTCACCAATTGTTTCAATATTGATTTGTAGTGATGTATCACTCATTGGGTAGATGTTTCTGTATGTAGTTGATTCGTTTCAGGCGTAATTGTTTTGTGCATTGTTAATTTCATTCCTCCATGCTCACGCTTTGTCCATAATGCTTCATCCATAACCGTTTGAATAAGATGGACGCCGATCCCGCCAGGACGAACATCATCTAGGTTACGTGATTTAATAAGCTCTGTGTCCATTTGCTGAGCGTCATCTTCAATTTGTATCTGAATAGAAGATTTCGGCGAAATAGTCGTTTTAACCGTCAGGGTCGCTCGCCCATATTCGCCTTGATAGCCATGTCGATGAATATTGCACAACGCTTCATCTACAGCCATGGCTACTTGCCCAGCTACTCGATCGGTAAAACCACACTGGGTACAGGCGGCAACAATCAACATTCGAATAGACTTAAACCATGTTGGTGAAGTAGGGAAATCAATTGTAAATTCTGTATATTGGTTGGGTGTGTCTTTTTGCACCCATCCATGGTACTCTTTCCCCTTCTTATGGCAAACAACCTTACCCCAACTTCTTCTAAAAAAGGTACTGAAACGGTACTCATCCTTGATTTTGGTAGCCAATATGCGCAACTAATCGCTCGACGCGTTCGGGAAGCAGGCGCTTTTAGTTTGCTCATGGCGCCAGATACATCTATTGAAGAATTAGCTAAATACAATTTAGCGGGCATCATTTTATCTGGAGGTCCAAGCAGTGTGCGTGAAGAGGGGTCTCCTCGGTGCGACCCACGTCTGTTTGATCTTGGCGTTCCTGTGCTTGGCATTTGTTACGGCATGCAGCTAGGCTGCCAAATGCTTGGCGGAAAGATTGAAGGCGCTCATGCACGAGAGTACGGACGTGCAAATCTGCATGTACAGGACACATCTAGCCTGTTGCGCGGGCTCCCGTCTGATACATCTGTTTGGATGAGCCATGGGGATCAAGTCGACGCTGTTGGCGATGATTTTCGCGTACTTGCGACAACAGCAACGTGCCAAATGGCGGCTGTTGCCCATACTTCCATTCCTTTTTATGGTGTTCAGTTCCATCCTGAAGTCACGCATACGCCTCACGGTGTCGAATTGCTCAGGAATTTCCTGTATGAAATCTGCGGGGTACAGGGAACATGGCGCATGGCTGATTTTATGGAAGAGCAATGCGAGTTGATACGGGCGAAAGTAGGGAACAGTAGAGTTCTTTGCGGTTTAAGTGGTGGCGTCGATTCTTCCGTTGTTGCTGCACTTTTGCATCGAGCTATTGGGGACCAACTCGTTTGTGTGTTTGTTGACAATGGACTTCTGCGCAAAAATGAACGTGTATTTGTTGAAACTACATTCCGTGATCATTTTGACATTGATTTACGTGTTGTTGATGCTCGGAAAGAATTTCTCGACGACTTAGTTGGTATTACTGATCCACAAATCAAACGAACAAAGATTGGTCATCGTTTTATTGATTGCTTCAAAGCATCAGCAGAAGAAATACAAAAAAAATTAAATTGCAACGTAGATTTTCTAGCGCAAGGCACACTGTATCCTGATGTTATTGAATCTGGGCATGGATACAGCGGCGCCGCAGCAAACATTAAATTGCATCACAACGTTGGCGGTTTGCCTGAAGAACTAGGGTTTAAACTTATTGAGCCATTACGCGATTTATTCAAAGATGAAGTACGAAAGCTAGGAGAGGTACTCGGTCTACCAGATGGGCTTATCTGGCGCCATCCATTTCCTGGTCCGGGCTTAGCGGTTCGCTGCCTTGGAGAGGTAACCGAGGAAAAACTAGTGGTACTTCGTGATTGCGACGAAGTGCTTCTGGAAGAAATAGTCTCTGCAAATCTGTATCGTTCTACAGACCAAGTGTTCGCGGTTCTGTTGCCCGTGCAATCCGTTGGTGTTATGGGAGATGGCAGGACCTATGAATCTGTCGTTGCCATTCGTGCTGTTGAAACGCAAGATTTCATGACAGCAGACTGGGCAAAACTGCCGTACGAAGTACTTGGTTCAATTTCAAATCGAATCATCAATGAAGTACGAGGCGTAAATCGAGTCGTCTACGACATCAGTTCAAAACCGCCTGCCACAATTGAGTGGGAATAACAACTTCACTGAAATTTATACGGCGTTTGCAAAAATCATTCGTCCTGCCGATGTTTGCAGGGCGTTTGTTACTTCTACAGAAACAGTCGTGCCAACTAAACCACCTGCGCCTTCAGCAACAACCATTGTTCCGTCGGGCATGTACCCAATTCCTTGCGATTCACTTTCACCTTTTCGAACAATTTCAAGTTGAATTACTGCACCTGGAACTGCCTGCGTTCGTACTGCCACAGAAAGATCGTTTATATTTAAGACCGTAACGCCTTCAATTAAGCCAACTTGTTGCAAATTTGAATCTGTCGTCAACACGCGAAATCCGCTTGATTGCGCTAATTCTAATAATGCTCTATCGACACTTAGGTCTGTCGTTTCTGAACTTTCAATAGTCAACTCAACTTGTCCTGAATTGCGTAAGTTCGCCAAAATTGATAGCCCACGTCGACCACGTTCGCGTTTAAGTTTGTCATTTGAATCAGATAGTCTATGCATTTCATCAATGACAAATTGTGGAATAACAAGAGGAGCATCAATGAATTTTGATACGGCCATTTGTTCAATTCGACCGTCGATAAGAATAGAAGTGTCTACAAGTAGTGGGCGTATGCCTCTAACTTTGCGTGCAAATTCAACATAGGGAAGGACAAGCCGTAAATTATCTTTCGTTGTAAAGACTATACTAATGCCAAAATAACAGAGCGTAATACCTGAAACTAATTTCAAAAGTGTTAAATATTGGTATGCAATTGCATCTTTTTCAAGACCCCATGAATCGCCTATTAAGTCAATAAGCAAACTAACTGCAAGCGCTGCAAACAGACCAACAACAAGGCCGAGGTACACCCCAAGGACTGCAGAAAGACGTTTGTTGGGAGTTAGTATGTCAATGATGAGCACAATCACTGCAAAGGCAATGGTTGAAATGAGTGGACCAAGGTGGTCAACAATTATTTCATCAATAGGGACGTTAGCAGTATTCAAGCCCACAATAAACGGCAATATTGCAGCAGCAAACATAAACGTGACAAATAGAAGGCGAATCGTCAAAATAACAAGGCGCTTCGTTGATTTTTCTCGCTGTTGCTCAAGTTCGAGTGCTGTTGGCTTGTGGCCCGGTAATTGTTCAGTCATACGGGAAGTGTAACGCTTCTTGGCTACGATTTACTGCCACTCTTGGTATCATGGTCATAATCAGTGGACAGAAGGACGGTCGGCCTCTTAGACGTGTGACCCGCGAACCTGGTCAGAGCTTGATCGCAGCAGCCATAAGTGGCGTTATGCGAGCTTTGGGTCACCGGCCGTCCTTTTTTTCACTGCATGTAATTGCCATAGGAGGGCTTTTTGAGTTACACAGTACTTGCAAGACGGTATAGATCTTCAACCTTCGAGAACATCGTTGGTCAGGAGTCCATTGCAAAAACGCTTCGGAGTGCCATCGACTCAGACCGTACCGCGCATGCCTATCTTTTTTCGGGAACTCGAGGTGTTGGTAAAACATCTATGGCGAGAATTTTTGCTCGGGAGTTAAACCGATCAGATACATTGACACAAGAGATTGCTATCGGGGATGCCATTTTACGCGGAGAAGATCTTGATGTAATTGAAATTGATGGTGCATCAAATCGAGGTGTACAGGAAGCAAGAGATTTAATTGCTGCCGCAGGCCTTGCTCCAACGCGCTGTAAATATAGAATTTATATAATCGATGAAGTCCACATGTTGACAACGCCTGCTTTCAATGCGTTGCTTAAAACGATGGAAGAGCCGCCCTCTCACGTTAAATTTATTCTGTGCACAACAGAACCACATAAAGTTCCAGCAACTATACAAAGCCGTTGCCAACGTTTTGACTTTCGTGCAATACCTTCCGCAAAAATTGCTAAGCACCTCGCATATGTTCTTAAAGAAGAAGGCGTGAAAGCAGGCGCAGAGGTCGTCGCCGCAGTTGCACGGTTAGGCAACGGCTCTATGCGGGATGCTCTTTCGATTATGGACCGCCTGCTAGCGAGTGGCTCGAACACGCTGCATGCTCATGAAATGGAAGAATTATTGGGGTTACCATCACAAGTTGCAGTAACTTCCATGTGTTCTGCAATTGCTGTGAGTGATATGAAATCTGCTTTCGAAGCTGCAGACAGTTTGATTGCTTCAGGAGTCGCACTTGACCGGTGCCTTGAAGTTCTCTCCTCTGCTTTGCGACATGGACTTATCGCTCGAGTTTGCGGCACGAACACCCCTTTGTTGGAACTTTCAGATGAGGGCAAACAAGAAGCGAGCCAACTGGGTAACCAACTAGATGAAGCAACCTTGACGCATATGATTGCACTTTGCGACGCGTCAGGTAGAGAAGTTCGAAGAGGCGGAAGCGGTCGCGCTCTGTTTGATGCGACTATTGCACGCTTATGCATGGCTGGGCAATTGGCTGAAGCTGGGAGCGTACTTTCTTCTCAATCTCCAAGCTCGAAAAAAAAAAGAATAGCACCAGTAACTGCTAAACGAGCCGTAAAAATTGTTACTCCTAAAGATGATGTGCCTGTTGTTACAACGCAAGCAGTTGCAACCGATTCAAATACGACTATGGATGCAGAAGCAATTCTTACTGCGATTGCATCTACGCCTGGTCTTAAACGTATAGGCAAATATCTTGAAATCAAAAAACTTGAGCGAAGGTCTGTTGAACTTTTAATTACCGATGAAGGTCGAGAGTCTTCTAATTACATACTTGCGCAACAGGAAAAGATTGAAGAAGTTCTATCGAATCAAGTAAATCACAAAATCACAGTTACGCTTTTAAATCCCTCATCGGTGACGCAAACTTCTGCAAAATCAAATGCCTCATTTGAAGATGTGCAAGGGAATGAGTTAGTCAAAATTGCGCGTGGTCTTTTTGATGGGACCGTTGTTCAAGTAACAAATGTACCTAAAGGAAATACCTAAATGTCTTTGCGAGATTCAAAAGGCACCCCAGAACCTGTTCGTCGTCTCCTTGATTCGTTGACAAAACTTCCTGGAATTGGTAAACGCAGTGCTGAGCGTATTGCTTTTTATTTAATTAAAGATGCTGAAAATGAAGCGATACCATTAAGTCAAGCAATTTCGGATGTTAAACATAGAGTTGTCTGCTGCACTATTTGCAATAATATTGCTGACGAAAGCCCGTGTGCTGTCTGCGAAGACTCAACCCGCGATGCATCAGTTGTGCTTGTTGTGGAACAACCTAGAGATTTAATCCGCCTCGAAGCAACAGGGATGTTTAGAGGTGTGTATCACGTACTTACGGGTCGAATCGACCCACTAGCAGGCGTGGAGCCAGCAGACCTTACTGTCGATGCACTGCTGTTACGTGTCGATGACAAAGAAAGTAACGCGAGAGGCATACAAGTTCGAGAAGTTATTCTTGGGTTAAATCCGAATTTAGAAGGCGATAGTACGTCACTTTATTTGGCTTCTCAATTGCAAGCAAAGGGTGTTACCGTGACTCGTCTTGCTCGTGGCTTGCCAAGTGGGTCACAAATTGAATACGCCAATACACAGGTACTCTCAGATGCAATTGCTGGCAGGCAGGGCATGACCTAATCATGGATATGCGTTTTCAAACTGGGCAACGTCTTGGGACGGAACAGCAAATGCATCTTGCTCCTCGCATAATCCAAACAATGGAAATTATGCAGTTGCCGTTGCCTGCTTTAGAAGAAAAAATTGATCAAGAACTTGAATCTAATCTTGCCCTCGAGATTGATGATCCAGAACAACCAGAAGAAACTCAAGAATTACTTGAGCAAGAAGTCGAAGAAGACCAGTACGTTGCGCCTCGACAAGCATCGTCATTTGATGGCCGTGATCCAAAGATGGATGCGATTACAAATATTAGGGCTCGACAAGAAAGCTTATCCGAGCAATTACTGCACCAATGGAGTTTTGCAGAAGTCCCCGAGAATGTCCAATTGATTGGCAATGTTCTTATTGGCATCATCGATGTCGATGGTTTCTTAACTCTTTCAGACGAAGAATTGAACAATCAAATTTCAATAGACACAGGGGCGACACCTACAATTGAAACACTCTACGAAGTAGTTACTCAATTGCAAAAATGGTTAGATCCACCAGGAATTGCTGCACGTTCCTTGCAAGAATCTTTGCTTATTCAAGTTGCTGCATTAGAAATTATTGACCCAGATGGTTGGAAAGATGTAGAACTTGTCATTGCTGATTACCTTGAAGACTTGATCAGTAATCGGTTGCCAAAGGTTGTATCAGGGAGCGGGCTCACGATGGATCGAGTTAAGCTAGCCATTGAAAAAATGCATGAGTTAACATTAAGCCCCGGAAAAATGTTGGCGAGCGAACGCGTACTACCTGTAATTCCTGATGCAATGATTGATTACGACGATATAGAGGATAAATTCATTGTGGGAATCTGCGACGGGAGACTGCCACCACTTAGAATTTCTAAATCATACGAGCACTTGGTTAAGGATACAGCAACCGATAATTCAACTAAACATTTCATACAACGGAATATTAATGCGGCTCGATGGGTCCTCGAAGCGGTAGGCCAACGTAGAACTACACTTGGTAATATTGTTCAAATTATGGTTGATCGCCAACGTGATTTTCTAGAACACGGTGATGCTTTTTTGCGTCCATTACCCATGGTTGAAGTTTCAGATATGCTTGGTATTCATGTCGCAACAGTAAGCAGGGCAGTTGCTGATAAATGGGTGCAAACGCCAAGAGGCCTTTTTCCATTGCGGCGATTCTTTTCTGGCGGCACTGGAAGCAGCCGAGATGGTGACATGAGCTGGGAAGCAGTAAAGACACGCCTTAAGGAAATTATTGAACAAGAAGACAAGTTAAAACCACTCAGCGATGAATCACTTTCTAAAGCCCTTCAAGAACAAGGGATAACCATCGCACGCCGAACTGTGGTGAAATACCGGCAACAACTCGACATTCCAGCTGCACGCCTTCGCAAGCAATTTTAATTTTAAAAAGGGTCGGGTACAGGAACGACCCTCAATAGTGCATGAGGGTATAGGGTGGTTAGTTAAGCGGGGTTAATGTATCTTGTTGATCGAAGGTGGGGCTATTGAAACTGCCAGATTAAATCGTTTGGATTTCTTTGGACTTAGTATCGCACATTGTATCTATAGATGAAATGTGCTTTTTAGTGCAAGATTCAATATCTTCTTTACCTTGCTTACCGTCATCTTCAGAAATACCATTTGCTTTATCTTTCACTAGTACTTCGATAGATTTCATCGCATCACGACGTTCATTCCGGATAGTTATTCGGCTTTCTTCTGCCATTTTTTTGACTTGATTCACCAGTTGCTGGCGACGTTCTGCAGAGGGTGCAGGGATATTAACTCGAATGATATCGCCTTCAGCTTGCGGATTTAATCCAAGGTCAGCTCCTTCAAGTGCCTTGATAATGTCGTTCTTGGAAGCTGGATCGTAGGGCTTAAGGATAAGTTGTGTAGCTTCGGTTACGGAGATTGCAGCTATATCTTTCAGATCAGTCTGGCTTCCGTAATAATCAACTTTAACGTAATCAATGAGGGCAGTCGAAGCACGTCCAGTACGAACACCATGCATTTCTTTACTGAAATAATCTAAGGTTTTATCCATTTTGGATCGACATGCATTCGTTTGTTCTTTGATACTCATTTGATCTCTTTC
>CAWLAZ010000041.1:0-10410 GCA_963854955.1 Phycisphaerae bacterium
CGCACAAACATGGGCTGCCCCGTTCGATACCGTTTCGGTTTGTTTTTCGAAAGGCTTAGGATGCCCCGCTGGTTCAATTGTGGTTGGTGATGCGCAAACGATACACGCGGTGCGAAGATTCAGAAAAATGTACGGTGGCACCATGAGGCAATCAGGCATTCTCGCGGGTGCTGCCCTTTTTGCACTTGATAACCACCTCGAACGTCTTCAAGAAGACCACGACAATGCCAAAAAACTCGCTTTTGGGCTTAATTCCATCGATGGAATTTCCTGTGGTGCAGAAACAACCGATACGAACCTGGTCTTCTTTGATATTACTAAAATGCTTGGAGACGGCGCCTCTTTATGCCGAAAATTAAGAGAGCGCGGCGTTCTTGCTGAAGCCCTCGATTCGCAACGGATCCGATTCGTGACCCACCTTGATGTCACAAGCGATGAAGTTGAAAGGGCGATTCAAATCACCGCCGACATTTGCACCCATGTATCAAATTAAAACCATCCTTTTCACACTCTTTCTCGCAACAGCGCAAGCAACGGCTGAAACGCGTACGTCATTTGTATGGAACGACATCAATACAAGAGAAGTCCTCCGCTGGGAAGGCGATGTTGCGGTGGTGCAACAAGGAAGTTCTATGCAAGAACTTTCTTGCAGAATAAAATTGGATGATTCTGATGTAGATTTTGCCATCCATTCCTTTGGCATACCTAAAAGTTGGACTTCATTTTCATACCGCACAGATAAAGAGCTTGCAGAAAAACAAAATGAGTTAAAACAAAATGCAGCGAAGCACGGCATTACCATGCACGAAGGCGGTAATCAATTCAGTGTACATTACGATTGGGTCATTTCGCAAAGCAAAAGTTCGATGCGAAATATTGCAAAAACAATCCGTTCAAGCGCACGGCGTAAGGGGTACCGATCGCAACGAGCATTAGTTGGCGCATTTACTTCATTTGTGCAATCGCTTACCTATCGAATCCCACCCGACTTCCGAACCACAGACGACGGCGAAAAAATTCTTACCGCTGGCGCCATGATGCCACTTGAAACTCTTTCGAAACAATGGGGCGACTGCGATTCAAAGTGCATGCTCTTTGCATCACTTGTGCGATCTATTGAACTTGTTGATGTTTGTTTTATTTTGATGAATAATCACATTTTCGCGGCGGTACAATTGCGTTCTCAACAGGAGGACCATAGCGTTCGCTATAAAAATAAAGATTGGATTCTTGTTGAACTCACCGATGCATGGCCAATAGGCCGAGTGCCAACCGACCACCGCAACGGTGTCATCTTGGGCAACTATGAAGTTATAGAGTTACAGTGATGAAAGCGCATGCACTTTGAAAATTCTGCATTACTTCCCAACAACGCTACTGAGTGAAGGCGGCACAGTTCGCGTTGCTCTTGATATGTGTTCCGTGCTTGCAAGCCGAGGGCACGAAGTCGTATGGCTCACATGCGACGACACCGACGTACCTGAACATTGGAAACAAGGCGCAGCCAACACACCCACTGTTATGGATCTGGGCGCGTTTGATAAATCAGGCAAACGGCTTACTAAAGACCAGTGCGCAAGAGCTAAAGAAGCAATCCAACACATGGATGTTGTGCATGTGCACGCGATGTGGGACCCCTCTAACCCACAAATCGCCCACGCCTGCGATTCTACTAGAACTCCGTGGGTTCTTAGTGTCCATGGCATGCTTGATGACTGGAGTATGCAACAACGAACACTTAAAAAACGGATTTACTTATCGACTATTGGCAGATGCATGGTTCGCACTCCCGCCGTATTTCACACAACCGCCGAATCAGAAAATAAGCAAGCATCCAAATGGTTTAAACACGGAAAAACTGCGGTAGTCCCATGTATCGTTGACTTAGAGCCATACGCTGAAGTACCCAGCCCACAAGAGGCGCTTGAAGTTTTTGGCAAATCCGACAAGCCGACTGTGCTTTTTCTTAGCCGAGTGCATGAAAAAAAATCGATTGAAACACTCATCGATGCCGCAAAAATTTTACAAGATCGCGGCACACCCATCCGGCTTTTCATTGCGGGCACTGGCGAAGAATCATATGCCGAAACACTCAAAGCTCGCGCTAAAATGATGGGCGTTGAAAACGACGTTTCATTCCTAGGCATGGTTGTTGGAGATTTAAAACTTTCACTTTATGCAATGGCGGACGTGTTTGCTTTGCCGACGCAACAAGAAAATTTCGGGCTTGTCTATGCCGAAGCGATGTTGTGTGAAACAGCAATCATCGGCACCAAGGGCACTGATATATGGCAAGAGCTGCAAAATGGAGGCGCCGTTATCAGAGAAAGAACTCCGGAATCTTTTGCCGATGCAATTTCAGAATTAACCGCCGACAAAGATTTGCTCCAAGCTAAAGGAATCGCGGGCAGAAAACATGTTCTGCAATGGCTCGATACAGATGCAGTCGCAAAGGGCTACGAAGCAATGTACGAGAAAGCACTTAACGGACAGAAATAGTAAACGTTACAACTTTCGTCGGCGACACTTTTTCTTCCCATGGGCGATGATACGAAAACGTAAGTGCCGTCTCGCCTTGCCCATCGGCGCGAAGCTTCCAAGTCGTGGCGCCACCAACTCCAAT
Source organism: Phycisphaerae bacterium (assembly GCA_963854955.1). Classification (GTDB taxonomy): domain Bacteria; phylum Planctomycetota; class Phycisphaerae; order Phycisphaerales; family SM1A02. Next base: position 2,624 of record CAWLAZ010000041.1, read on the forward strand.
GCGTCCACTTGCATCCGCAACAAAATTGCTCGATACATCTTTGATAATCGTCGGATTTTGTATTTCGAGTTCCCATGTATACCCCGTCGTTGGATTACTGGGCAATACTATTTCAAATGTCCTTCCACTAGAAATAACAATGTCGCGCTCGCTATCAACTGAAGAGAACGGTCGGTTAATGGCTTCCGTGCCATCTTTTGTAGATGATGCGCAAGACGAAAGCAGAATAAGCAAAAGTAATGGAATAAATAGTTTCATGCTTTCAGGATACCACTTTCGCCATCATGTGTCATCTGGAACTCTGCTTCCATGTGGGTCTTCCTTTGCATCGCCAAGCATGGATTGCATTTCAGGCGTTGTTACATGTTCAAGCCGTTCCGCCGTTTGATGCAACTGATTGCTGTCTTGAGGATAATGCGCATCTAAATACACCTCCCACAATCGATGCGCCCTGACCAATTTTGTTGCGCTGTCACGACCGCTTGTAGTCAGCGACCAATGAAGATTTATTTTTGTAACCGCGTTCTTTTTTTGCAATCCAATCAATGCAAAACGAATAAGCAAGCGCGGAGAACCGATTGCCTCAGACAACTGTTCTGGTAATACTGTGCTTTCGCCACGTTCCTCTAATCTCCAAAGGATGCCAAGGATGTCTTCCCGCAATACAAGCAAGCGCACCGAAATTCGGTGCCATTGTTTTGCCACAATGCCCTGACTTGGAGAAGCAACCCATGCAACAAAGAATAATACCCCCGTCGCGACTGCCATAGCACCCGCTGTGCTTGTTCCAGAAAAACCAAACCACGTAGGAACTGTTATTGCAGAAATATGACCCAGCACAGCCGATGCAATCGAAATGCCAATGGCGAGAGCAAACATCATTCCGTACCTATTTGTAAGCAAATACGCTGTTGCAGGCGGAACAATAAACATGGCAACCACTAAAATTGATCCCACTGTTTCAAATGCCGCGACGGCAGTGGCCGCTGTCATTGTCATCAATAAATAATGCATAAACGCTGGCTGGATGCCCTGCGATTTCGCAAGTGCTGGATCGAACGATGTAATTTTAAGCTCCTTATAGAAAAGAAGCATGACAAACAAGTTTGCAAGAAGCATGACGCCGTTCACTATGGCGCCGCGTGGAATCCCCCAACCATCTGGATCTTGGTCAAACCACGCCAATTCTATTGATCCGTACAGCACACAATCTGGGTCAATGTCAACATGGTCGACAGCTTGCCGCATAAGCACAAGGCCAAAGGCAAACAAAACCGTAAACACAATGCCCATGGACGCGCCCGCTTCAACATTGCCGAGAGATTGAATTGTTTGCACAAGAAATGCCGTCAGCAACCCAACAACCACTGCGCCAATCAGCATCGCCATTGGGTCGCGATTTCCGGTTATCAAAAAAGCAATTGCAATGCCCGGAAGCACAGTATGGCTTATCGCATCACCCATTAAACTCATGCGACGCAAAACCAAAATCGTTCCTGGAATTGCACACCCTGCCGCACAAAGTGCACCAATAATGATTATCCATGTATCAATAATTGACCAAGTCATGTTGAGCCACCCAGCGCATGCGGGCTATCTGGAATATCTGGCAGACCCGTCGCATCAAGAAGTTTTTCAAGTTGCGCGACAAGACTTTTGCCGAGGACATGCTCAATCATGTCTGCATCTCGATCAACATGCGAAGGCGCAATATCCGCATACGTTATTAAATAGACTTCCCACAATCTGTGATTCCTAACAATCCTCGAAGCTTCCGCAGAACCCTTTTCAGTCAATCGCCAGCTCGCATTTGGTTCTCGGGTTGCAAAATGTAGTTTCGAACATCGTCGCAACAGTTGTTCAACCGTGCGTTTATTCCATGAACGAAGAGGCAAAACATCTTCGGTTGAAAAATTAGAAGTATGTTCACTTTCACGCACTTCCCACATTGCACGGAGAATATGTTGCATTGAAATGCGTCGATTCAAACGCCTTCGCGTTAGTTGCCGAATAAGCAAACCGTTGTTTGGTCCTAGAATAAAACTTACGACAAACCAAAATCCACAAATCAAAACAATAATTGGACCCGTTGGCATTCGTGGAACAAGTGCACTGACCACAGCACCAAGCCACCCACTTAAACACCCAATCAGCGCAGATGCCATAAGCATCGTTGTTATTTTTGTCGTCCAATACCTTGCGCACGCGGCTGGGATGATCAACATAGCTACGGCAAGAACAAGTCCGACTGACTGCAATGCAATAACCGTCACAACTGCAACCATCGCCATTAAAATCACATCAAGCAAAAGAGTTGGCCAACCCTGCACTGCGGCAAATTCTTCATCAAAGCAAAGGAGGGTCCATTCTTTTCGTAGTGCAATCGTGCTAATGGCAATGCCCAAAGCGACGCCAGCCATAATCAGCGCATCGCTTGCGACCATGGAGGATGCTTTGCCAAAGATAAACCCGCTTAAGCCTGCGGCGCTGCCGCTGGGTAATTCTGTCGCAATTCGCAATAGGCAAAGCCCAAGACCAAACAAAACACTCAACACAATGCCAATTGCTGCGTCATCTTTCAGCCGCGTAGTTTTGCGTATGCCTACTATTCCGAGCACGCCAATACAACCAAACACAAATGCACCTAACAATAATCCGCCAAGAGACTTGCCGTCGCTCCCCATCGCAACCATCACCATAAATGCAACGGCAATACCCGGCAATGTTGCGTGACTCAATGCGTCTGCAGTTAAAGCACGTTTACGAAGAAGCAAGAATGTACCAATTAAACCTGAAGCCGTACCAAGCGCCATTACGCCAAGCACAACAACACGCGTGTTGTAATCTTCAAGTGAAAGCACGCGAACAATTTGCTCGAACGAAGGCAACGCCATTCTTGCATCAGAGATGGAGTGCGAAGCAATCAATGGCGAGCTAGACGATCCACTGCTTCAGATAGAAGCGTCAATCGGCCACCGTACGTTTTCTTTAAGTTTTCATCCGTGAACACTTCGTCCACTGGGCCGTGCGCCACAACACGCATGTTCAACAAAATAACGTGATCAAAATATTCCCGAACTGTTTGTAAATCATGATGCACAACGATAACAGTCTTACCAGTTGACCTCAGATCAGCTAACACTTTAACAATCGCCTTCTCTGTCGACGCATCAACACTTGCAAATGGTTCGTCCATAAAATAAATGGAGGAATCCTGCGCAAGCGCACGTGCGAGAAACACACGTTGTTGTTGTCCACCAGAAAGTTGGCTTATTTGCCGGTTCGCATAGTCTGCCATGCCTACTCGATTGAGTGCATCCATGGCTGCTTGTGCATCGCGTCGTCGCAGTGGCTTGCACCACCCAACATTCCCATACCTGCCCATTGAAACAACACCCAATGCGTCAATTGGAAAATCCCAATCAACTGATTCACGTTGTGGAACGTACGCGACCATTTTGCGTTGCTTTTTGAACGACTTACCGTAAATCATCACCTTGCCAGATGCTTTTGGCACAAGGTCCATGACTGCTTTTATAAGTGTGCTTTTTCCTGCGCCGTTTGGACCAACAATGGCAATCAATTTGCCTTCTGGAATATCAAGGTCAACGTCCCACAACACTGGCTTACGATGGTACGCGACAGTCAAGTCGTGAATAGAAACGGGCGACGTTGGCGAATGGCCCTCTTCCATTCGCATCATTCTTCCTCTTGTGGACTGCTAATTCCTGCAAATCCATCCTTGGGAACACTCCCGCCAAGCGCCCGTGCAATTGTTGTAATGTTATGGTCGAGCATGCCAATGTATGTACCTTCGTATGTACCGCCCTGTCCCATCGCATCTGAAAACAGTCGTCCGCCGATGGTGACGGTGTGCCCTTTCGATTTTGCGCCTTCGATGAGCGCCTTCACATTTCGATCTGACACACTTGATTCAACAAAAACAGCGGTTATTTTCTTGTCTACGAGCATCACAACAAGACGATTGACATCTTCGATTCCAGCTTCCGATTCAGTAGATAAACCCTGAATACCCACAACTTCAATGCCGTACGCTCGACCAAAATAATTAAACGCATCGTGTGCGGTAATTAATATTCGTTGATTTTCAGGAATCGATGCGATTGCACCAATGGCATATTCGTGCAACTGGAGAAGTGTTTCGCCGAATTCTTTAGCATTTGCTTTGTACTCTTCGCAATTTGTTGGATCTTGTCCGCAAAGTGCTTCTGCAATAGCATCCACTGCGCGCGCCCAAGCCGACACATCCATCCATACATGCGGGTCCCAATGACCTTCAAATTCTGGCGGCTCAAGCAAATACGTTTCTTCAATCAGTTCCGTAACGGGGAAAACGACTTTTCCCAAACGAGCTGCTTTAAGAAACGTGTCTGTCATTCGGCCTTCAAGGAGAAGTCCGCTATAGAAAATCATGTCTGCTTGCATAATTTTGCGAGCATCTGAAGCTGTTGGCTTATAGAGGTGCGGATCCACACCTTCGCCCATGAGGGAAGAAACGTCTCCGTGTTCTCCAACAACATGCCTTGTAATATCCGCAACCATGCCCGTTGTGGCAACAATTGTTAGTTCAGCTGAGGCCATTACCGTAACAGCGAAGGCCATAATCAGTGTTTTTAATAGCACAAAATACTCCTTTTGATTAGCCAAAAGTTTAATCTATGGTATTGTATAAGTCAAGCCATGCTTTCAAGTACCGTCGAAAATTATCTAAAAGCGCTCTTTTTGCTGGATCCTCGGTGCAAAAAGGAAATCGCCACCGGCGAACTGGCTAAATCCCTCGAAGTAACGCCCGGTTCCGCAACTTCGATGATCAAAACCCTTGCGCAAGCTGGGCTCGTCGCGCACCGCCCACATTACGGCGTTCGTCTTTCCGACCAAGGCAGAACCCTCGCCCTGCATGTTGTTCGCAGGCATCGCATTATTGAATTATTTCTCGTCAACATACTCGGCATGGACTGGAGCGAAGTCCACGATGAAGCAGAGCAACTTGAACATGTCGTGTCCGACGAAGTCATTGCACGAATGGATGATTTGCTCGAACACCCAACCCACGACCCACACGGCGACCCTATCCCATCTGCAGACGGAACACTCCCAACACGAACGCTGCAAGCACTGTCTTTCTGTGACGAAGGCGACAATGTTTCAATAGCACGTATTGGAAATCAGGACACCGACTTTTTGAAGTTCGCAGAAGACAACGGTTTATTGCTTGGAAGAACTATCACGATTACAAACAAAAACGATATTGCCGATTCCATTACGATTACAATGCAAGGCAAAGTGGTTGTACTCGGCTTAGCCGCGGCAGGAAAAATTGAAGTTGAACATGTATAAAGAAATAGCCCCTGTAAAAACTATGCACAAACTAGTTTTGCTGTCATTGTTTTTTTGCTGCACCGCTTGCTCGACCTCCCGAAACTCACCGGTATCGACCATAACGCCGCAACAAATAATGCGCGATGTTTCTTGGCTTGCTTCAGATCAAATGCAAGGCAGGCACTATCGATCAATGGAAGCAAGAAAAGCCGCAAAATATATAGCGGACGCATGGAAGCAATCAGGGCTAACTCACTTGCCGACAAAATCTTCTATGTATCTGCCAACTGGCGATGTGCGGGATGCACCGAATGTCGCTGCTATGCACAAAGGCACGGGCGATTCGTATGTCATCATCACTGCACATTATGACCACTTAAAACCACGACGTTTTGGCGAGGATCGAATTTACAACGGTGCAGACGATAATGCTTCAGGGACTGCCGCGTTGCTCGCCATTGCAAACGCATTAGCACAACTAAAACAACCATTGCAAAGTTCTATCGTACTTATCGCGTTCACAGGCGAAGAAGCAGGGCTTGTTGGTTCCACCTATTTTGCAAACAATTCCCCAATTCCCTTGCGAAAAGTTCGGGGCCTAATAAACCTCGACATGATAAGTCGCGGAGAAGCAAATACTATTTTTCTTGAAGGCGCGCCCGACGCGCCACGCATAAGCATGGCCATTCGTAAGGCAAACAAGCACATCGGTTTACACATAATTCGAAATGCACACCCAGATTGGCTTTCCAGAAGTGACCAAGCACCCTTCCTTGACAAAGGCGTTCCCTGTGTGTTCCTTAGTGTTGAAGATCACGAAGATTACCACCGTGTCACCGACCATACGGATAAAATACTTCCAGAACTTGCCGCAAAAACTGCGCAACTCACGTTCCTTGCTGCAATTGATCTTGCACATCCTGTACCCTAAACGCACATGAAACCAATATTGATTATCTTCTATCTCATCGCTGCACTTTTTGGTTGCAGCGATGTTGAGACGACACCACCAGAACAAGAAACACCCGCCGACACTACAGCCGATGCTGGCAAGGAAATTTACATGTTGTACTGCGCGCAGTGCCATGGTCCTTCTGGCGATGGCAACGGCTTCATCGAACTCGACAGACCCGCAAGAAGTTTTGCAAGCGGGGGTTTCTCATTCGGGAACACCGTGCACGCAATTTCAAAAACAACTTCTTCCGGCATTCCGGGCACACCCATGCCACCCTTTACTGAGATTTTGACGCCAGAACAAATCAACCTAGTTGCAAAACACGTACGCGCGTTTGCGCCAACAATGAAAGATGCCACCCCTTCAGAAACTGAAATGGTTGTAGTAGACACGGCACTCGTTGTTCGCGGGATGATTCCACCTGTACAAGACGGAAGTAAATTGCACCCACGAGGTATTGTCATTGGTAATCCCGATGGCTTCAGTTACGAATACAGAGCCGACGATGTTCGCCTACTTTCTATCAGACAAGGACGCTTTGTCAGCAGAGAAGACTGGGGAGAGCGAGGCGGTGCGCCCTTAAAATTACTTGGCAAAATCACGGTGCTTGTGCAAGACGGCAATCCAAATTCTATGTTTGAAACCACAGACGGCAAACCACTGCGGGCACAACTCCTTGCAACCACTACCGTCCATGCGTTTGGCGTAGTTCGTTACAAACTTATTGACGAACTGGGCAATTCCATTGCCACTGTCTCTGAATACTGCGCACCAACCACTGGCGTACGCACGCTTATTGAACAACACTTCGCCATCGAAGCACTTGCGCCTTTTACTATCGTCCCTCTGAAGGGTACGGTGTTGGAAGGCGACAAAATAATTTCAACTGGCATATCCAATCGCACTATTATTCACGCCACGAAAGGAAGTGAATAATGCTTGAACTTCTACTCACTATTACAACCACTCTAGCGCCAGTATCACCATGGACCATTGATTACCTAACACCACCCATCGGCGCAGTGCTCGAAGTTGGCGGCATAGGATTCATGTCTGACGGCGACCTTGTTGCAAGCACCCGACGTGGACAAGTATGGCGGATTCATAATCCGAACGCAGAAGATCCAAACGATGCAACATTTACCTTAATTTGCGAAGGACTCCATGAAGGCCTTGGCCTTTCCATCATTGACGATGAAATATATGTCATGCAACGTGGCGAAATTTCAAAACTCGTTGACCTTGACGGCGACACCATCATTGATGAAGTGCAAACTATCACGCAAGACTGGGGACTAAGCGGCAACTACCATGAGTTTGGTTTTGGATTGCCTGCCGACAAACAAGGGAGTATGTATTTTTCATTAAACGTTGGGTTTTGGAATCCACATTGGTGGCACGGAAAATCTCGCGCGCCCTATCGCGGATGGGTACTTAAAGTTTCACCCTCAGGTAAGGTAACGCCAATCGCAGGTGGCTTGCGTAGCCCTGC
>CAWLAZ010000042.1:0-10259 GCA_963854955.1 Phycisphaerae bacterium
AGGTTTAACACAGTGTCCATCATGCCAGGCATGGAAACCGCTGCGCCCGAGCGAACTGAAACGAGAAGCGGATCGGTTTTTGAACCGAATTTTTTGCCGGTCTCGCGTTCAACTCGGCGAATTGCTTTTACCGTCGCGTCGCCAAGGCCTTTTGGCATACGCCCGCCTTGCTCGTAATACGCGGCGCAAATTGTTGTTGGAATCGTAAAACCGGGAGGCACTGGCAACCCAATTTTTGTCATCTCAGCAAGGTTTGCTCCCTTGCCTCCAAGCAGTTCTTTTTTTGTCGCGTCACCTTCGGTCTTACTTGCTCCCCAGCAGTAAGTCATTTTAGGTGCACGAGTATTTTTTTTAGTTGTTTTTTTTCGGCGGGCAGTAGCCATAATAAATGCATCTCCATTTTATTGTGCAAGACAGGCATGATACCCGACCTGTACACTGCGTACAAACCATGCTACCGCCTCATGCAAAACAATTAGACCTTTCCCATGCTACGCCAACCGAAGTTGCCGCTTCGTGGCCAGCGTCCGAGCCAATCATTGCCCTTGTCAGCAATGCGACGCAATCGCGATGGTCACGGTGGAGCGTACTTGCCCCCGCAACAGGTAAGCGGTTGAAACTCAATGGCCCTGATGCAATGGACCAACTCCGTGAAGTATTACAAAAGAGCACGCACAATACGCTTTTGCCAAATTGGATTGGCTATCTAAGTTATGAACTCGGCATGGCGATTGAGCCTACAACAGGAACATTGGCCGAACAAGCATGGCCTCTTGTGGATCTTATTTGGTGCGACAAAGCGCTCGTGCATGATGGCGAAACGAACACCTGGTGGTCCATAGGTGATCTTAAGCCTCCGAAACTTGTTAAAAAAAAACCGGCGATTCTCTCGTGCTCTGCGCTTATAGATATTGATGGCGATGATGCATTCAAATCGGCCGTGAACAAAACGGTTGATTTCATTCATGCAGGCGATATTTTTCAGGCAAATATAACGCGGCGATTTTCTGCCGATGTCTGTGGAGATATCCGCGGAAGCGCGTTGAATATGCTTGGCGATGACGGCGGGTTCTTTGGAGCATGGATTGAATTTCCTGAAGATGGAAGGTATATACTTTCACTTAGCCCAGAACTTTTTCTGCAGACAGATGGCGAGAGTGGCGAGATTCTGACTCGACCAATGAAAGGTACTCGCCCTGAATCTGAAGAAGCCCACGTACTTTTAGAGTCTGAAAAAGATGCGGCTGAATTGCATATGATTGTTGACTTGATGCGTAACGATTTAGGGCGTGTGTGCGAATTTGGAAGTATTGAAGTTCGAGAGTCGAGGGCGATTGAAAAACACCCAACCGTATGGCAGTGCGTGGGCGAAGTACGCGGTGTTCTACGGGATTCTAGCTCGATAAGCGATGTGCTTGAAGCGACCTTTCCTGCTGGTTCAATTACTGGGGCGCCAAAGATTCGCGCAATGCAAATCATTAACGCACTCGAAACGAGTCCCCGTGGTCCTTACTGCGGCGCTATTGGTATTGTCGGCAATTCATCCATGTTAAATGTGGGTATCCGCACTGCTCTTTTTACTGGCTCGTCTACTCCTGATGATTTCAAGGGGACATTGCACTACAGCACTGGCTGTGGCATTGTTGCGGAGTCGGACGCCGACTCCGAGCTCGCTGAATCCGAAGTCAAAACCCACATTTTGCGAAACCTTATCAACCTTTAATCACTTTTAATTTTTCAAAGTGACAGTCACTTTGAAAGGGTACTAAAAGAAGGTTAGGCGGCGCGGAGTTGTTCGCGTTGTTGGATTGCAACAGCGCGAGTAATTTGTTGTGTAACAAAACGTTTATGCGATGGATTAAAGGAGAAATCAAACATCATGCCCATGTACGTTGAGTTACCCGCTTCAAGATGCGAATGCATCAATTTAGCCGTAACGCAAAGCGGTGGACAATCAGCTCCAGGCAGTGGGAATTTTAACCAATGCAACCGATGGCGACCAATGCCGCTGCCATCACCAATAGGAATTTGTAGACCAACTCCACCACCGCCAATATTCACCAAAGTAGCCGTAAAAGAAGGACCAACATCTGGCATGACGTCTTTTTCGCCAAGAGCCCTAGGCGAGGTATCGTCAGAAATATGCCGTTCCATCCGAAGTTGGGACATTCGCTCTGGCAACACAACAGAACGTGGATCTAACAATGGCCACGCCGTGATTTTCGGCAAGGATAAAACATCCGTCGTTATTCGATAATCTCTTCGTCGCTGGCATCGTTCAACTGATTTTGGCATTTGCAAACGCAAGGCAATACTGTCCCTACTATTTGAACGATACACCGTACTGCCAAGGCATTGCGTCCGAAACATCCATCGGTTTTGACCAATCGCAATAATACCCAGCAACTGCACGCCTTCTTCCAAGGGAAGCGGTTCACCAGCAGCTGTTGGCATCTCCACAAGGATCTCGCCTTCGCTGAGTGAAATTAGTTTTGCTCGCCAGACGAAATCTCGTCCAGTTGGCCCACTCGGCGCAAGCGCTATTTGCAATGACCCTTTATGGTCAACAAGTTGTTGAAGGCAACGACGCCATCCAGTTGTTCGTGATCGATTTGCTGGCATATACAATTCTCCGTAAGTAAAAAAGGTTGAAGAATTACATCCATCGTCCACCAACTACGGCGAAACAACTGGTACCCCAAAAGCCATTCATATCAAACACGCCTTATGCCCGCATGACCAGAATTGCCCCTGCAACCGGTATTTCAGGTGCCGATAATGTTGCTAATTGGGCAAGCAATCGTAATGAACCCATAGTCCAGAGACGCAAGGGAGAATCAGTCTCCTTAAATTCCCACGATTCCTCATCAACAGACGCACCTTCACGAACGACAAATACTGGGTCATCAGATGCCCATACCATCTGCATCGAGCCCTCTTCATTCACGCCATCTACCCAATTTCCCTCAGCGACTTCCGGCCATAAATCACCGGGGATATCATCAAGAATTACCACGCCGCCTTTGCGCAACGAACGCTTAAATAATTGCAAGGCCTTCAAAGCATCATCCACATCATACAACAGCATGAATGTTTGACCACAACAAACAATTGCATCGACGGGATCCTCCAAAGGAAGCAAAGTAAACAAATCCCCTGTTTGTAATTGCGCATCGACCTCGGTTTCTTTGCAGTAACGCAATGTTGTCTCAATTGCGTCTTTATCCATATCTATTCCCTTGACTCGGTGACCTGCAATTGCAAGGGGTACCAATAAGCGCCCATTTCCACAGCCAACATCTAACACATCCAACGACGCGTCACCAAAAAGTTTCAGTATTGATGCAATCTGTAATGCTGATTGCGCTTCATCCATGGGCATCCAATCGCTCATTTTAAATCCTTTTGTACTAATTGCTCAAACTCATGCACCGAGTGCATTAACTCTAATCGTTTACTTCTTGTCGGACGATATCCACCGAATCGAATTGCGTAATATGTATCTGTAATCGATACTGCTAACGCGCGGGCAGTATCATTTAGTTGCACTTGCGCAATCCATGTTTGTGGTGGCATGCAAAGGGGTTTTTTATTGCCCTGCTTTGCCAAAACGCGTTGCATCTTCGCAAAAAATTCAACACTTGCAACTGGAAATAATTCTTCGGTCTTCTTCGATATCGCAAGTACTTTTTTTGCTCTTCTTCTTTTCCATCGCAACAACAACATGGCGATGCCAGAAAGAACCGCTGCACCCATGACTAGGTCAATCCAAAGACGACCACCTGCACCAATATCAAACCACTGCACAACACCTGAATACAAAGCACGCATCCAACTGCTCATCGAGTCCGCCTTCGATTGCCAGAACGGCTCCATTGCACCAAACAACTTTTTCTGAGCGAGCGAGTCAAAACTAATAACACTCGATTGCCATGACAGTTCCCACTGCTGCCAAACAAAACGCACTCGATGCAAAAAAGACATTTCTTTTTGCCAAGTCGGCGCGTCTTGCGAAGAAGGTGTTGGGTCATATGTCACCCACGCCATTGGCTCCACCTCGACTTCGACCCATGCATGTGCATCCCGCCGAAACACAACGTACGATTTACTCAGTTCATCCCACCTGTCAACATAATATCCAGTGACTACCCTCGCAGGCAAATTTACAGTGTCACACATTGCCGCCATTGCCGCTGCAAAATATTCGCAATGCCCTCGTTTATGCTCAAGTATAAATGATGCAATCGGGTCTTCATCATTCCCCATCGAAACTCGCTCTTCCACAGTAAAAAATGAGGCATCAAGCGAATACGTAAATGCCGATGAACGCAAATAGGATTCAAAAATTCGAGCGACACGTTCACTTAATTCTGGCAAGTAAGGGACATCGTCGACAACTATAGAATACTCTTGCAATAACCCTACCGCCAAGGCGTGGACTTCCTTGTTGTAATACCGGTGTCTTCTCTTGGATACAAGAGACGTAACAGTCTGCGTAAAATCAACTGCAAGTGTATAGCTTTGAATCGGTTCTGCGCCAAGGGCAAGTTTTATCGTTGTGTTTGCAATATTTTGTGTAACACGTGAAGGCGGAACTGTTTCAATTCCCACAGGTCGATATAACGAATATATTTGTGTCGTGGGCTGTTGCAACACGACATGCATAAACATATTTGCTTCACCATCGCCAGTCATTGTTAGAGGCAACAGTGCATCATCCACTGTTTCGATTGTCGATTTAATGTGCGATCCAGCACCCCAGACACCCTTTCCTTTATAAGCGTCAAGTACGTTGCCTCGAAGCCGAAGACCTTGTTGCATACGAACCGAATTGCCTTGCAAATCTTCCAAGGTGATCGTCATGACTTGGTTATTATTTTGTGAAGTGTCAACGCCAGGGCTGAGTGCCATTCTCTCGAGGGCACTTTGCGCAACACTTCCAAAATTTGGAACCAAAACAAGTCGCTCTCGTGGGGTTGCTATAAAAAAGAAAAGAGAACCAACTAATCCAAGAACAAGAAAGAGCGATGCCGTTTTTCTAAATGCTTTTCTCGCTTGAATTCCTGTTACAGGCTGAGTCCAAGGCGTAGCGTGTGATGCGGGCACCGCCGAAAAACGTTCTTCTCGCATAGTCTCCATGCCGTGATGCAACTGATACAGCAACAGCACCCATGCTGCAAACCCCGACCAAAGCACCAACATAATTCCAAACAAAAAATCTATTGCGTACAAAGCCCCAACAGTCATTAAAAGGAAACCAAGCAACAACAATTGCGCTTCATTTTCAACTGTTCGTTTTCCATATAATTTAACAATTGTGAGCCAAACAACAAATTGCCCAAGCACCATTGGCAAGTTGTCCACAGGGCCAAATGCATCAAACAATGCATACAAAAATGCGGTAAAGACAAGCAGACGCGCGATCCAAGGCGGCAATGATTTTCCGCGGGGGCCCTCGGTGATGTACCAACTTAAAACCGCAAAAGTCCCTGCAACTAAGAGGAGCATAAAATTCCCAAGCGCTACACACTGGGCAAGAATCGCAAACAACACAAGCGTGAATCTAAGCGTACGGTATGATCGCAACAACTTCATGCGGTTGCACTTCTTTCCATCTTTAATTTCAGGTCATCAAACTGAGACGCTGAAAAAAACCATGCATCCTTAAGTGCAAGAACCGGTCGCGCTCGATCTGGTCGTATGACAACTATGCCTGAATGTTTCATTTCTGCAATTGAACGCAGTTGCAACGGTGCACGTTCGGCATCGAGATTAATTTTTGCAAGAGAAGCCAACAACCGTTGTACATGCCGGGGGTTTGTATGAAAACCACCAATGCCTTTACATACAGAACCTAATATAGCAAGACCGACTTCTTGTTCTTGACGCACAGCTTCAACGAGCAATGATGCACAAAGTGAAATTGCCTCTTCTTCTAATAGGCGCGCATCTTGTTCGCAATTCAATTCATTTGTCGGAGTAGTCAAATCTATAACAATTCGAATTCTTGGAAGTGCAGGCTTAGAACGTTGAATGCAAACAAGGTCGCCCCGTGTTGCAGATGCCTTCCATGCAATATCACCAAGGCGGTCTCCACTAACAAGCTCTCGTAAACCATAATAATCATCGCCTCCGCGTCCACGCCTGTTACTTCGCTGCCCAAGTAGCCCACTTGACACGATGGCTCGCAACACCGATGGTCGAATGCCAACAACTTCAGGTTGCACCAGAACAACCATAGTTTGAAGAATAACTTTCGAGGAACGCACCATTCCAAAAGGGAAACTTGTTGTCACACGCATTGAGCCAAATTTCGCTTCGCCTCTGCGAATTGGCCAAAGAATGACTTCACCATGCACGCTTTCGCCGGCCCCTACTTCCATGATCCATCCGCGAGATTTTTGAAAATAATTTTGCCACGTTGTATTTGCAGATTGCTGTTCTTCAATCCACAAACTAAATCCAGCAAACCAACGAGAGGCATTGTGTACTTCATACCGCACAACATACGGATCGCCAACTTTTGCGGGGGCGCCAATAATTCGTCGAATTTCAATTCCTCGAAGTACCAGTTTTGTCCAAGCAAAGGTTATCACCATCGTGACAGCCATCGCGCCGAATAGCCACATCGGCAAATTTTTTCCCTGAAAAAAAGCAGATGGAGCAACTAACAATAACAGCACCACAAAGACAACCGTGGGGTGAATAGATGACGCTCGTTTCTTCATCCGCCGAATACTACGCTAGAAATCGAAATTATTCAGCCGTTTGTTCGGTAACTTCGGCGGATTCAGGTGCTTTGAGGGTTTCGGCGGTTTCGCTTGGCGCCACTTCCTGTGCCTCTGGTTTATCTTCTTCAGCTTCGGAAGTTGCTGGCGTCCACGAAGGCTCTCGCACGAGCCCTTGCACATCAGGTAAATCTTTCAAACTGGCGAGTCCGAAAATAGTCAAAAATTCTTTTGTGGTTCCGTACAGCATTGGTCGGCCGAGTTCTTCAGCACGACCAACGATTTTGACAAGACGGCGATCCATAAGACCGCGTAACACTTCGCCGGAGGCAACCCCTCGAATCACTTCAATCTCCGCACGCATAACAGGTTGCCTGTAAGCAAGAATAGAAAGTGTCTCAAGCGCTGCTTGAGAAAGTTTTTGTTGTTGTCTTTGTTCGTGCAAACGTGAAACAATTGGCGCGAGTTCTTCGCGAGTCATCACGCCATACCCGCCTGCAATTCTTTCAATACGAAACGCGCGAGAAGAATCGTCGTACGTTTTGTTAAGCGATTCAATCGCTGCTTTTATCTGTTTTGCCGCATCTTCATCTTCAATGCCGAGCACTGTTTTTATTTTTGTTTCTGAAAGCGATCGTTCGCTTGCAAACAAAAGCGCCTCGACTCTTTGTTCCAGAGGCAATGTTGCACAGGGCAATCCTGTGTTTTTATTATTTTCATTTTCAGTGGATGCAGACATTACTTACTTGCTAGTGCTACTTTAGCGGTTGCAATTTTTTGCGCACGCTCTACAGCAACACGATCTTTTTCATCGGAAGTAACTCGAGCGTTAGCCGCAGCCAATTCTGCTTTCGCTTCTTCAAGATTAATTTCTTCAGCAGGAATCGTGCCTTCAGTAACAAGCGAAAGACCTTTGCCGTCCACGTGCGCAAAACCACCTTCGATGAGATAACTCTCTGAACTAGTTTCAGTGTCAATTCGAAGTGTTCCCGGAGCAAGCGTGGTGAGAAGTGGCGCGAGGCCCTTCATCATGCCGTATTGTCCATCCCATGAAGGGAAAGAAACATAAGTTGCTTGGCCATCGAAGCATTCTTCGGTGGGAGTTACGATTTTGCAAGGGAATGTGTCAGCCACTGTTGTATCCTAAAAAGTAAGGGTGCGTTTGAAGCGAAGTATGATACCGAATTTCATCGGAATACGCACTCATTAGTGCATTCTCCGTTACAATAGTCCTTTCATCCAATAATCCGGATATTTGCATAAATGAACCTCAGGAGACAGCACCGTGACCACTGAAACAGCAACAATGACTACATTCCTTAACACAAACTTAGACCTTTTCGCTCCTTGTGACTTCAAGGTAGCTGACCTTTCGCCAGAAACCGTGGCGTTTGGACGTAAAGAGATTGAAATTGCTGAATACGAAATGCCAGGTCTTATGGCACTTCGCGAGCAACACGGCCAGTCAAAACCACTCACAGGCGCTCGAATCACCGGCTCATTGCACATGACGATTCAAACCGCAGTGCTCATTGAAACACTCGTTGCCCTTGGCGCTGAAGTTCGGTGGGCTAGTTGCAATATTTTCTCCACCCAAAATCACGCAGCTGCAGCCGTTGCTGTTGGTCCAAACGGCACCCCTGAGAATCCACAAGGCATTCCGGTTTTCGCTTGGAAAGGCGAAACGCTCGAAGAATATTGGTGGTGCACCTTCCAAGCATTAAACTGGGGCGACGATTCGTGCCCAAATCTCATTCTTGACGATGGCGGCGATGCCACCCTCGTTGTACATAAAGGTGTGGATTACAACAAATCAGGAACCGTTCCAACGAGTGAGGGCGCTGGAAGCGATGACGAGCGAATTATTCTTGACTTGCTCGCCGACGTGCAAGCATGGAACGATACCTTCTGGAAGAAATACGAAGTTGAGATAAACGGCGTCAGTGAAGAAACCACCACCGGCATCCACCGCATGTACCAAATGGCGAAAGAAAACACGCTGTTGTTTCCTGTGATCAACGTGAATGATTCCGTCACCAAAAGTAAGTTCGATAACTTATACGGATGTCGCCACTCCTGTGTCGACGGCATTATGCGAGCGACAGATGTTATGCTCGCTGGCAAAGTTGCACTCGTTGCTGGTTACGGCGACGTTGGCAAAGGTTGTTGCCAAGCACTTAAGGGGCAAGGTTGCCGCGTCATGGTCAGCGAAATTGATCCGATTTGCGCATTACAAGCAGCAATGGAAGGCTACGAAGTCGTTCGCTTGGACGAAGTTGTTGGCAAAATTGATGTCTTTGTCACAACAACAGGCAATTTTAATGTAATCACCGCAGATCACATGAAAAGAATGAAACACAACGCCATTGTTGGGAACATTGGTCACTTCGATAATGAAATCGACATGGCTGGTCTTGAAAAACTTGAAGGCATTGAAAAAATTACTATCAAGCCACAAGTTGACGAATGGAAATTCGCCGACGGTCATTCGATCATCGTGCTTGCTGAAGGCCGTCTCCTTAATCTTGGTTGCGCAACTGGACACCCAAGTTTTGTCATGAGTAACTCATTTACAAACCAAGTGCTTGCGCAAATGGAATTACATTCAAACCACGCTAGTTACGAGCACAAGGTATACACCCTCTCGAAGAAACTCGACGAAATGGTTGCACGATTGCACCTTGATCAACTCGGCGTTAAATTGACTGAACTCACACCAGAGCAAGCCTCGTATATCGACGTGCCTGTCGAAGGTCCATACAAAGCAGAGCATTACCGATATTAATTACCCGAGGGGTAATTAAATTTACACTCATCAGTTGAGAGTCGGACCCGTCGCGCAATTACGAGTATCATTCGGACTTCAAATGAGCGACAGACTCACACACGAATGTGGCCTTGCTTTTGTACGGCTTAGAAAACCACTGCACTACTATCAAGAGCAGTACGGCGATGCTGCATGGGGACTGCGTAAAACATATTTGCTCATGCAAAAACAATACAACCGCGGGCAAGACGGCGCGGGGCTAGCGACTGTCAAATTTGATATGCCCGCTGGTGACAATTTCTTGTTGCGCGTTCGTTCCGACAAAAATAACGCGATTGAGCGCATCTTCGATGTTATCTCCGAAGACACCGCACAACTAAGTGAAGCTATTACCGCTGAAACTGAAATGGACGCCAAGCGTGCTTGCCGATTCTTGGGCGAAGCGTATCTTGGACACTTGCGGTACGGCACACATGCAGGTAATTCGATGGCGATGTGCCATCCGTTTATTCGCAAAAGCAATATCTCAAGTCGGAACATCGCACTCGCGGGCAACTTTAACATGACTAACTCAGGCGACCTTTTTAATCGCCTTGTCGCGTACGGTCTTGACCCCGTTGGCGATAACGACACCCAGGTTATCCTCGAAAAAATTAGCCACTTCCTCAACGACGAACACGAACGGCTTATTAAGAAAAACGGACATCTTGAAGGTCGCCAGCGCGCGCAAACAGTTTCACAGGAACTCGACCTTGGACGTATGC
>CAWLAZ010000043.1:0-10046 GCA_963854955.1 Phycisphaerae bacterium
CGCTTGTTAAGCCGGTCGAGAATTTCCATCGCGATGCCAACGCGTATTTCAACGGTGGCGTTTCGCCACGCAGGGCAAGCGCCTGAAATGTGTTCCATGATCGCTGGAAAATCTGCTTTTGGGTACTGCGCGTTTATTTGTAAACCGTAGGGTGAAACTTCCGAGCCAACAGTGCCAGAGCAACCACTTTGTTGAAGCGTAAATTCGTTCTCGAAATAATCCTCGAAAGCTGCCTTCCCATCCTTTTTGGCTGTTTCGCCATATATTTTTCCGCTTGGTACTTCTGGATACGCCGAGAAAAAACCGCGGTTTTGAATTGCGGAAAGCGCTTCTTGAAGCTTTGCTTCGTGTGTATCAAATAGTGTGGTACTCATATTGCCTATTGTACTGTTTTAGCACGATGCACTCCAAGTTTTTGCGAATTGATGGTGCAGATTACGAAGCAAAACAACGTGTCTGGTGATGGGTCTGACCCTCAACTGTCGTACGAGTCGGAAATGTAGACAGGCACATCACCCCGTCCTGCATTCATCAAGGCATTCGTTTCACAAAGCACCGTTTGGCTTGAGGAAAACAGGAGAACAATGCCAATAATCATTTGCAAAATGTATTTCATATTTGCTGGATACCGTATGATTACACTATGCAACGAACCCGTGAAGAACTAGCGAATTTACAACCACACTACCCAGACATGATTAACGAAGTCATTGATGTGACAGACCACAGCCGAAACATGATTTTCAATATGACCACCGAGGAAGCGACTGCAATTGTCGCAACGGGTGATCCAGAAAAAATTGCTACCATCGATGGGCATTTTGCTCTTATGGCACGAAGTGGGCACATCATTAGGATGGCTCGATCGCTCCAATTACCCCTGCGCTATTTTATCGTGAAAAAAGTTGCTGGCCCCGCGCTTCTTGTTGCCGAACGCATCGATCAAATTCGGGATTGGCTGGAGGCACAAGGTTTTGGCGACCAATTCCATCCGTCCTATACACGCATGGTGCCCGCGCATCACCTCACTGAAATTGCACTTGTTGGTTGTCCAGACCCAAACCCCGTGTGCACTCGTTTTTTTAATCCAGAACGAAATGTTAAAAACGATAATTACGCACAGCGATATATAGCAGAACTGTCAAGTGGCATATCAAAATGGCTCGATACTGTTCCAGAACATGAACCAATTGGCGTATTGTTTTCTGGTGGTATCGATTCAGGCGCCGTGTTCCTTGTAACACACCACATCATGAAAACTCGAGGCATGAACCTTGCTCGATTAAAAGCATTCACGCTGACTGTCGAGGGCGAAGGCGAAGATGCCGCACAAGCACACGATTTTCTTTCGCAACTCGACCTTGAACTTTTTCACGAGGTCATCAACGCCCCTGAAAGCTGGGTGAATTTGAACGAGGCGGTCGCAGTGATTGAAGACTACAAACCACTCGACATTCAATCAGGCGCGATGACACTTGCGCTTTGCCGCGGAATTCGCGAAGAATACCCAGATTTTACCTATCTCCTCGACGGTGATGGTGGTGATGAAAACTTGAAAGATTATCCAATTGAAGAAAATTCTGAACTCACCATCAAAAGTGTGCTGAGTAACCAGATGCTCTACCAAGAGGGTTGGGGTGTCGATGCAATCAAACACTCGCTTACTTTTAGTGGTGGGCTGAGCCGTGCGTGCACTCGTGGCTATGCGCCAATGCAAAAATATGGCTTCCGCGGTTTTAGTCCATTCATGCTCACTAATGTCATCGAAGTTGCCGAAGGAATTCCGTTCATCGAACTTACTAGTTGGGATCACGAAAAACTCTACGCACTTAAAGGCGACGTTGTCGCCAAGGGCATCGAGGCAATAACCGGTTACCACATGCCTGTTTTTGAAAAGCGAAGGTTCCAAGACGGCGCAGCCAAAGAACGCGCGTTTGGTAACTCACCGATGCCCTACCGTAAGGCGTTTCATGGCGCGTTTGACTGTTAAAAATAACCTTGACGAGAAAAAAGCATACGGCGTTTTCTCTGAGCCAGAGTTAACACGCAACGGCGTAGTTGAAAACCACCATATTATTCTCACAACGAATAAGGAGTGTGGGTTCAAATGCACCATGTGTGACCTTTGGCAGAACACGCTTGATTACCGCGTTGAAAGTGGTGTTGTTGCAGGCCAAGTACAAGACGCGCTAGACCGACTTTCGGGCGCTTCAGAGGTATTAGGGAATTCGGGAATTTCGGCGGCGAAAGCAAAACATCTGAAGATATACAACGCTGGTAGTTTTTTCGACAGACAATCGATTCCAAAGCTCGACACATTTTCGATTGCAGATGAACTAACGTTGCGGGGGTACGAAACACTAATCGTCGAAGCGCATCCAAAACTCATCGGAACTTCTTGTTTTGAATTCGCTGAATATTTACAACCACAACTTGAAGTTGCGATGGGCTTAGAAACTGTGAATGAGAAGGCCTTAAAACAACTCGAAAAGAACATGACGCTTGATGATTTTAAGCGAGCAACGGAATCGATGCTTTCGCATGGCATTTATGTTCGTGCATTTATATTGTTGCAAACGCCATGGCAAAATGAAGAAGAAGGCATGCACTGGGCAAAAGAGTCCATCGATTTTGCGCAATCTATTGGCGTAGAATGCTTGACCATCATTCCCTTGCGAAAAAATCCTCGGCTTGCACTTCCAACATTTACTCCTTCTTCAAAGGAAGCGCTTGAGGAAGTGGTGATGTATGGCCTAGCTAAAAACAAGGGTCGCGTTTTCGGAGATACGTGGGATGCGGTATGACCTTGCGATTCTTGGTTCCGGTTTCGGTGGTTCTATTACAGCGCTTATTGCAAACCAGATGGGCATGCGCACCGTGCTCATTGAAAAGGGGTCGCACCCTCGCTTTGCCATTGGCGAGTCATCCACACCCCAAGCCGACATCGCACTTGCAACGATTGCAGACACATACAACTTGCCTCGATTAAAACCACTTGCTCGGTATGGTTCTTGGAAGGAAGCGTACCCTGAACTCAACTGCGGCCCAAAGCGTGGTTTTACCTATATTCATCATCCAAACATAACGGACGAATTGTTGATTGCCGCAAGCCCCGACGGACACGATTGCGATAGCCAATGGTACCGTGCCGATGTAGACGCCTTTTTAGTGAATGAAGTCAAAGGTGCAAACATTGATTATGTTGACAATACCAATGTTGTACTTGAGGAGCGTAACGGTTGGCTATTGTCTTCTGAACAATTTTCATGTTCTGCCGATTTTTTAATTGACGCAACGGGTGGCGCAAATCCACTTTGCATTCCACAAGATAATTCTGGAATTAGAACAAACTCGCGCGTTCTATATTCACACTTTGAGGGCGTAATCCCTTGGGGAGAGTTGCACGCAAAATCACGCCACCCCTACCCAGCACATGAAGCGGCACTCCATCATGTATTTTCTGGTGGTTGGATGTATGTGTTGCATTTTGATAACGGAATAACAAGTGCGGGGTTTGTGCTTGACCGCGAGAGTCGACCGAACGACAGGTGGGAAACATTGATGGAAGAGTTGCCCTTTGTCAAAGAACAATTTCAAAACGCCAAGCAAATCCAGCCCATTGTGGCAACGCCACGAATACAACGTCGTGCAACGAACATGGTCGGAGAAAACTGGGCGATGCTTCCGCACTCTGCTGCGTTTTTGGACCCACTGCATAGTTCTGGTAACGCACAAACACTTTGTGGTATTGAGCGATTGATGCCCATTCTTGGTGAGACATCAAAAAGACGACAAACACTTCTTCTCGAATACCAAGCAACCACGATGCACGAAGTGGACGTACTCGACAAGATTATTCATGGGTGCTATACATGCTTTGACGATTTTGATTTGTTGTCAAACTACGCCATGCTGTATTTCGCTGGTGCTGACTACGCTGAACGGCAAAGAAGAAATGGCAAAAGAGTTGGTTTTTTAACCAGTGGCGATTCAGCATTCTGCAAAATGATTGATGAATTTTATACCCAAGTGATTAATGGCACGTTTAGAGGGGCAGATATTCAAGAGGCTATTGCGCCGTGGAATTTAGTCGGATTATGTGACCCTTCAAAGAAAAACATGTACGATTACACTTGATGCCCATAAGTTACACCATCGGCCAACTGGTTAAAGAAGCAAATGTACCTACTTCAACCGTTCGGTATTACAAACGGCGGAACTTGTTGAGTTCAAATACTCCCAGCCAGGGCAACTATCGAATATACGACGATGAAACACTGGAGCGATTACGATTTATTCGTTCTGCAAAAGATGCTGGATTCACCTTTAAAAATATTGAAGCGTTGTTGTGTTACCGTGATAGCAATGGCGAACACCAAGGCGGACATGATAATGTCAATGACAACCATGATGTACTGCGTTTCTGAAAAGTTCACACTGATGTTGAACATCCCGGTTCGGCTGCAAAGCAAAACAACAAACAGTGTCACTGGTGCTGAAAACAGTGTCACGGGTGCTGAAAATGATCTCTCTGGAATGAACGACATAAAAATCATGTCCAAGTTTCGGATGGAACGAGACTATGTATTTGGAATTGAATTCAAAGTGCGATTTTAGTTGGTTCTTGGTAGTATGACCTAATAATGAAACAGATTTTATGTGCACTGTGCTCCTTTGCGATAATCGGATGTAATGGAAGCGAACCTGAACTTTATACCGCTAATGCTCCTTCTATAGTGAATCGGAATCTCGCGCTCGCGTATATTGATAGTGGGATGACGAAAGAGGCAAACGAAAAGCTTGTCTTGCTTGAACAAGCGCTTCCAAACGAAGCATTTGTGTATGCAAATCAAGGGCTTGTTGCGCTTCGGCAAAATAAGTTGGAACAAGCGGGCGCATTTCTTACAAAAGCGCACACGCTTGCGCCAGATAATGCGGCGATTGCGTTACTTCGCGGCGAAACCGAAATGCTTTTGGGTAATTTTGATGCATCAATTGCAATTCTTGAAGATGCGATAACTGCGAATCCTGAAAACATGCAACTTCGATGGGCGCGATCTGAAAGCATGACACATTTGCTTGCAATTGTTAAAGCACTTCCAAAGAATAGTACTGCACGCCTTGCGCTCATTAAAGAACAGCTAAAAGCAGAACAATTCAACGATGCGCGCGATAATCTTTTAGTACTAAAAGAGCAAGGCGTGCTGCACGATGAACAAGCGTCGGGATTGTTCAAGGGCGCACTCATGCACATTGACAATAAAAATGCGAGAGTTGCACGTGCGCAAGTAATTGGGTTGGACAATGTTTTAAAACCAACCCGTGCATGGCAACAGTCGTTGCTTGAAGTTGCGGGGCCTCCAGGCACCGTCGGGCATCCACTACGAAATTTTGTAAATACGCAGTTACCTGAAGCACTAAAACGAATAGCAAAAACGGTAACGTTCGCTAAGATTGATGATTCGATATTACCTGCAGGCAAAAACCGCATGCTTCTTGTTGAGTCACCTACCCAAGCCGAGCTTGTAACTATGCGTGATCCATATACCTATGTATCTGTTCCCATTGATTGGAACAACGATCGAAAACTCGATGTAGCAGGCGGTACCACAAGGGGCCGGGTCTATATTGATGGGGGCGCTACATTGCTTGAAGAAAACGGAACAGCAATCAAAGCTTTAACACCTTGGGATGCTGACCAAGATGGTGACTTAGATTTACTTGTTTCAAGAGACACCACTTTCTTATTGCAAAACAATGGGGACGGAACTGCCTCGGTCGTTGAATTTGATGCTCCCCTGCTACGCGGAACACATATCATAGACATCGACGAAGATGGCGCGGTTGATGTTGTGGGAGTTAACCCAAAGCTACAATTTGTTGTGTTAAAAAATGAACGGTCAGGAAAAATTCATGCCATAGACAATTTCATTCCTGGTGCATTCGCTTACGACCTAACCGTTGGAGACTTCAATAACGACGGCTGGATGGACATTGCCTACCTTGACCTGAGTGGTAAAGCCGTCATCGCAGAAAACAATCCTGATGGAAGTTTTACTACCCGAGAAATAGGCGGGTTCGGGATAAATATTCATTCTGCAGATATCGACAACGACACAAGACAAGACATCATTGTTGGCGGTGAAGCATTCGAAATATTTTTCGCAAATGGTAACACTGCAACCATCCCAGCTATAGGGGATTTGCAGATTATTGACGCTGACCTCGATGGCGATTTAGATGTCATTACAAATGGCACGGAATACGCTGTATGGAACCAAGTTGGTGCACCAAATGAAAATGAATTCCAAAAAATAATCCTAGAAGCAATTCTTGAAGGAGGGCAACGAAACAACGCCCTTGCCGTTGGTGGTTTTGTCGAAGTAAATTCTGGTGGAACATACCAAAAACATTTAATTACTGGACCGATGACACACATCGGTCTTGGTGGCAAGCCAGCGGATGCTATTCGCGTTGTTTGGCCAAACGGTGTTCCACAAGAAGTGATTAAACCCGTGCCAAACCAAGTTTTTACCGAAGTGCAAATATTAAAAGGGTCATGCCCATTTCTTGCGACACCAAACGATGATGGTTCGTGGGAATTTGTTACAGACTTGCTGTGGCGTAGTCCACTTGGATTAAAAATCAATGCACAAACTGTTCCTCCCATTGCCGCCACGCAGGATTGGGTGAAGATACGAAGCGACCAACTTACATCGCGCGATGGCGTGTACGAATTAGCCGTAACTGCACAACTTTGGGAAACGCATTTTATCGATGAGATCAAAATGATTGCAATTGACCATCCGATTGAAACGGAAATATTTGTCGATGAACGGTTTATTGCACCTGTGCCACCAGCATACAAACTGTATGCGTACGATTATTTGCACGCGCCCGTGCGTGCCGTTGATCAAGATGAAAGAAATGTTTTAGAATTAATCAGAACGCGTGACAACAAACGCCTTGGTGATTTTGCAAAAGGTCCTTACCAAGGTGTTGGCGCTGACCATTATGTAGAAATTGACTTGGGGTACATTGATGCACTGAAAGAGAGTGATGTCGATATCATCGCACAAGGCTGGATTCGTCCGACCGACACAAGCATTAATGTTGCTTCCTCGCAAGGCAGTGCGCCTGCACCAAAAGCACTGGAAATTTCTGTGCCAAACGGAAAGGGTGGATGGAATATTGTGATTTCAAATGCTGGTTTTCCAGCTGGAAAATTGAAGACCATAATTCTAGAAATTCCAAAAGGAAGTTTTAAGAGTAACGATTTTCGTGTTCGCATCGCAACAAACTTAGAGATTTACTGGGACCGTATTGCGTTTGCATTAAAATCAAAAACGGCGACACAAACAATTCCAATCGAACTAATGTCTGCAGATCTTGGATATATGGGATTCCCGTTCATGTCCAGAACAGATGACGATGCGCCAAATATTCCTGATTATAACGATATTCGTTTTGGAAATGCTTGGCGCGACTTGGAAGGTTTTTATACTCGGTACGGCGCGGTGGAGGAATTACTTGCCAAGATTGATGATCGGTATGTCATCATGAATGCCGGTGATGCGATGTTTGTGCAATTTGAAGAACCAGCACAAGAAGTTGCTGATGGATTTGTTCGTGACTACATCTTCTTTTGTGATGGTTGGGTGAAAGATGGTGACTGGAACACGGTTGCTTCACGAACCGTTGGGCCACTGCCGCACCATGCAATGAGCGGATATCCCTATCCTGAAAACGAGCGCCCCGCTTCACTTTTACCGTCGCACAGCGATTGGCAAATGTACCACACCCGCTACATCACCCCAACACCGTTTCGGGATGCGTTGAAATAGCGATGACGTCGACGTCATTATTGGCGTCGTGGGTACCGTTGCGCAAGTCGTTCAACAACTTGGCGTGATGAAAGCAAACGACGGTTCTGACCCTGAAGAATTTGCCATACGAAGTCCATTGATTGTTTATTCTATTTTCGAAGTATTCGATGATCGATTCAATAGGGATCTGATTATATATCAAATAAGTTTAAAAACAAACTATTATTTTCGTTTACAAGCCGTTTGAAATCGGCAGTTAGGGTCAGACCCGTCGTGTACTTTCCAATCTGTTACTATCGAAAGCAGAATGAAAAATAAAATACACATTTCTGCTGTTGATCCTATTGCACCTGCGTGGGACCACATGGTTCGAATTCTATTTAAACCATTTGCGTTTAAGAAATGGTTAGCACTTGGGTTTTGTGCCTTCCTCGCGCAATGCTCGACCCAAGGCGGTGGCAATGCAAGCCAAGTTTGGTCTGGGCCGTTCAACCAAACTAATTTTACGGATGGCAATGCATGGATCGATTCTAACTTTAATTTCTTTATCACAATCGTTGTCTCGAGTATTGTCGTGCTTGTTCTTCTTGGCTTACTCGTCACATGGATTTCTAGCCGGGGAAAATTCATGCTGATCGATGGTATTGTAAAAAACCGCAGTGCGATAAGCGAGCCATGGACGGAATATAAAACTGAAGGTAACAGTTTATTTCTGTTTTCCATTGCGCTTGGCGTGTTGTTGTTATTTGTCTTTGTACTTATGGGTGGAGTAACTTTTCTTATAGCATTGCCCGATTTACAAAGCGAACAATTTACCGTCGCTGGCATCACTTCGATTGTCGTAGGTGGCGTGTTACTTCTTTTCTACGTTCTTATTATTGCTGCACTATCGTTCTTCGTGTCCATGTTTATGGTGCCAACGATGTACTTAAAACGAATGCGCGCAATCGAAGCATGGAAACACGCATGGACTCATGTATGTAAGGGACATATCGGCTCAGCAATACTCCTCATTTTAATGGTATCCCTACTTGGAATCGCTTCAAGCTCAGTTGCGGTGTTTGCCATTTGCGCAACATGTTGCCTTGCTCTATTGCCTTATGTGAGTTCCGTGATATTGCTTCCAGTTACCGTATTCTTTGTGTGCTACGCACTTTGTTACTTGCAACAATTTGGAAGCGAATGGAAATTTTTCAAGAATGTATGTAGTTTTTGTAACTATGACTTGAGAGGTCTTGAAGATGGACAGGTTTGCCCAGAGTGTGGAAAGTAAATTACTTTTTTTGAAAGACGCGAACCCAGTCAACAACCATTTTGTCTGGAAAATTTTCTTGTTTTATTCTTGTTGCTTCGCTTTTATTTGATAGTAAAGAAAGAATGATGTACTCGGCATGTTTTGAAATTGCTTTTTTAAATCGCCAGGTTTCTTTACCGTCAATATAAAAAATGTTTTCGTCGGGTGTCCACAAAAGTGAGTACACATGAAATTCTGTATCAACCGTTTCAATCACGGGATTTGATTGTAAGTTTCCTGATCCAGCCGCTTTCTTTACTTTGGATTTATACTTATTCCAGTGCACATTTTGGCTAAGCGACCCCTTGCGTCCAAAGTATTCCACAATATCGATTTCGGTGCCACTTGCTTCAAAGTCATCTGTCACTAATCCATAGTCTGGTGATTGCAACCAAAAGGCGCCGTGATGCCCTTCTGATGATTCAAACTTAATCCGCGCTTCAAACAATCCATATTTCCATGATTGCAACCCTTGTGTTGCAATCATGCCTGATTCCACTTCGTATCCAACTTCACTTTCGTCTGGAATCAACTGCGTTTTTAGAACGACATGTCCTTGTCCATCAAGCACCGAACAATGTTCCCGAATGCGACTCTTTCCGTGCATGCTATCTTTCATGCGATGAATCCAATTTGCGGTGTCGAGCTTGTCGCCAGAAAAATCGTCTGACCATACCAAAACGTACAATCCGTCCTCAACTTGTACTTCCGATTGAATCGGGTTAGATTGCAGTAAAAAGAGTACGAATAATTTTGTGCAGAACATCATGGTTTAGATGGTACAAAAAAGTACTTTATCGTGCATTTCAGAGGATACAATGTCGATAACTGCCCATTAGGAGCCACATTATGATGTTAATAACCGCCATTTTCCTATCTGCAACTTGTATTGTCGACCCGCCCGCTTTAACTTCCACAAGCTCGAT
>CAWLAZ010000044.1:0-10035 GCA_963854955.1 Phycisphaerae bacterium
GGCCAAGCACTCTTTCTTGATTTACCTATTGATGTATCTTCAGATCACCGAATTGATCGCCCAAATATAGATTCCGAAATTAACACTCCCGAATCAAGCATCAATATTTCTATGCGGGCTAATTGGAAGAAATCCATGCATCTTGACCGCACGTTTAATGACCATGCTGGCTCTATTGATTTAGCTGGAAGTGTTGACGTTCGATCTAAAAGAACATTGCTTGATAGCAGCCAAATGTCTGGTGAAGATTTACGACTCGAATTCGAATTTCTAGACGATGCCTCAAGCAAGGAAGAGCGGCAACTTAAAAAAGTCATTGCTAAAAGTGATGCAAAAATCGAACACCGATCTTGGGAAGCACACGCGCTTGATGCACAACCGGTCGTCTATTATATAGGTGGTAACCATATTGAATTTGACGCTGTTACACTTGAAACATTAGCCGTCGGCATCGGCGAACTTGTACTGCGTGACCCGCGTACGCCAAGCAAGGAACTTCATCAGTCATCGCTCGCAGGCAGAGGCACCACGCGTTTCACCTGGGATAAAAAACTTACAACTACTAAACTCTCGAACAGTTTGTATCGAATTGAAATGAACGGCAATGTTCAAATGTTGCACAAAGGGCTTGACGGTGCCATCGGCATGCTAACATCAGAAAATATTGAAGCAATTGCCGTTGATCCGAAACAAATTAAAACTAGCGAAGATGGTACTTCTGAGCTCACCATGCGCGGTATGGATCTACAGCAACTTGTGGCAACAGGCAGTGTGTATGTTGCCACTGAATCCAGAACCGTTGATTGCGACTTGTTTGATTACAACTTGCGCACAGGCATTGCAAATCTTTCCGCCGACACAAATAAAAGTGTTGCTATTTTGACTCAGGGAAGCCCCTACCCCGTACGTGCGGAGTCTATTGTTTGGAATATGGACCCCGTAATCGACACGATTACAATTCGTGGGTTACAGGGCTCAAGCCCACAGTGACGGATGTTTTTTCTATACAATAACAATCCATGAAACCACGCCTTGACCATCCAACTATTGCCCGTGTCAGAGAAGAACTTGTCGACATGAAACTACGAGCTACCGAGTTTCGCGGAGACACGACGTTGGTTGCAGACCCAAGTGATGCGCATCGACTTCTTCGCTTTTTACGTGATGATCCCGAGTGCAATTACGACCTTCTTTGCGACGTTACAGCAGTGGATTACCTTGATTACCCGGCCAAAATGATTGGCCGTTTTGCCGTCATCTGGATTCTTGTAAACACAGAAACCGCTTGCCGTATTCGAGTAAAAACATTTTTAAATCCTTCTGTTGACACCTCAGGAATTAAAGATGATCCTGCTTTATATGTTGATTCTTCAACTGATATTTGGGAAGGCGCTGAATGGCGCGAACGAGAAATATTCGATATGTTCGGCATTAAATTTCGAAATCACCCAGATTTACGTAGAATTCTCATGTGGAAAGATTTTCCAGCATTCCCTCTTCGTAAAGATTACCCATTGCAAGGTCGTGGCGAACGCACAAACCTCCCCGTGATAAAACGAGACGACGCGTAAGTTATCCGCGAAAGACGCAACGGCAGGTGCATGTTTCTTCAACGGCAACTTCATACAACTGCACAAGATTGGGTTTCAATTTATTCCATATCCAAGTTGAAAGTACTTCACTTGTAGGATTCTCAAGCCCTTCAATTTCATTTAAGCAATAATGGTCTAACTGTTTTTCCAATGGACTAAATGCTTCTTTGATAACACCATAATCCATGACCCATCCTGTTTGTTCGTCGACTTCGCCTTCAACAATGATGGTGACTCGAAACGAATGGCCATGCATTCGTCCACACTTGTGTCCTTCTGGAACGTTTGGTAACCAATGTGCCGCTTCAAACCTAAATGTTTTTTCTAATCGCATACTGGTATATTACACGCCACGAGCATCAGGAGCCCAGACATATCGATGAAGTTGCAGATGCAGGCGGATTCTTTCACCAGCATCTAAAATCCAACCGGCAAGTAACTCCGGCGAAAGTGCCTCGCACCCTTGCACGCAGCCATTTGCTTCCTGAAACATGACAGGCGAAAAATGAACTTCTGCCACTGTATCAAGCAAATCGTATTCACGGACGATACCAATTGCCCAGTCAAAATCTTCTTTATTTGTCAGCACGAATTTAATTTCATCTGTTGAGCAAAGCGCATCGTAATTCTCTTCAAGAAAAGAGTCAGCAGCCCCACTGTTTGGTGTTTTAATATCAACAATTCTATGCACGCGTGGATCGCAATTAGCTATTGGCAATTGGCCACACGTTTCAAGCATGACAGTAAAATCCAGATCACACAACTGTCTCATCAATGAATGAACTTCCGGTTGAATGAGTGGTTCACCTCCAGTGATTTCAACTAAGGGACAACCATACGATTGTATTGTTTGAATGATAGTTTCAATATGCATACTGTCACCTTCACGAAACGCGTATGAAGTATCGCAATAATGACAGCGCAATGGGCAACCACGCAAGCGCACGAAAACGCAGGGCAAACCAGATTTACTTGATTCGCCTTGGATGGAGAGGAATATCTCATGTATGTTTAATGTGTTCTTGCTCATCTTTAGGGATTCTACGGTAGCAGGAGAATGCTTGCCGTGGTAGAATCGTATACCCCCATCGCGCTGGTGGCGGAATTGGCAGACGCGCCAGCTTGAGGTGCTGGTGGGAGTAAAATCCCGTGGAGGTTCGAGTCCTCTTCAGCGCATTAAAAAACCACGGCATTGCCGTGGTTTTTCTTTTATTCATTTGCCAATACGAAGTGCATTATTCAGGACAATCACCCCAAGAACCCACAACTAGGAGAATATCTGAGACATCAACCACCATGTCGTAATTTACATCGCCTGGTGGGAAATTATCGCATCCTGAGCAATCGCCCCAATTGCCAATCAAAGCAAGAAGGTCGACAACATCGACGGTACCACTTCCATCAATATCTTCGTAACAGGCATTTTCAACAATATCAATTTTTAAATTGGCTGTAACAGTTCCAGATTCAATTTGGACAGTAACAATTCCCCAAGGCCATCCTAAATTGTAATCCGACTCACCTAGAAAAAGGTTGTCCATATGATATGTTGCAATACCTTTAGCATCGATTTCTACAAGCCAGTCATACGCCAATGAAGCCGGATCTTGTCCTGCTGGAGTAACGACTTCAATCCAATCGTACTGCAATGGACAAGGTCCAGGCTGGGTGCGAAATGTTTCGATAACATCAGTTGGAATCATATCCATCACATCAATAGGGCCAAAATCAATGCCGATATAACTCACCATGACGGTTGCGCCAGTGATGGTGTACCGCATTTCATAATGACCGCCGTCGGTTCGCAATGGAACAGGTGCAGACCATGATTCGCTCGAACCACTTGAGGTAACTGTATAGGACCAATCACCGTGATCAGTTGGCCCGACGAGTGCGCATGCGCTTACTACTAGCATTGATAGACATTCCATAATTCAATCTCCTATGCATACTCTACTCACTTTTGAAGTAAATACAAACGAAATCAAGGATTTCAAATGGCAAATTACGGTTCTAATACTCTAGAATCCATATTCTACACATGGCTAAGAAGAAACCAATCAAAACACCCGTTATCGAAAATCGCAAAGTTCGCCATGATTATCATATTCAAGACACGCTTGAAGTGGGCATCGTCCTTCGTGGCACGGAAGTGAAGTCAATTAGAAATGGGCAAGCGAGTTTAGCGGAGGGCTGGATACGCGCTTCTGAGCGCCCTATTGGGCTTGCCCTGCATGGCGTGCATATTGCGGAATATTCGGATGCAGGCCCCATGCAGCAGCATGAGCCCACCAGAACTCGTGTGCTGCTTGCCCACAAAAGAGAGATTGCAAAACTCGCAACCTTCACGCATTCACAGGGCAATACGCTCGTTCCCTTAAAGATTTATTTTTCTAAGAATAGAGCCAAAGTGCTTGTAGGATTTGCATCAGGAAAGCGCCAAGCAGACAAACGGCAAGACCTTGCGAAGAAGGAAGCTAAGCGCGACATGGACCGAGCCATGAAACGAAAAATGTGATTACGCCGTCTTTTTTCTTGATTCTTCAGACATTGCAACTCGTTTGGATGGGATGCTCTTTGCTGCGTACATTGCTTCGTCTGCAAAAAGTACAAGTTCATCAGCATTCAGCGGCTCGTTGGTATGCAAATGCGAAACACCAATCGACATAGACACTGGGATACCGCATTTGAAAACTGCAACTACGGCTTCATCAAATGCGCTTGCAATTCGATGCGCAACTCGTATTGCAGCATCAGGTTCAGCGTGCGGCATCAGTACGCAAAATTCATCGCCACCGTACCGAGCTGAAACATCTATTGTGCGGCAATTCGCTTCTAAAACGCGTGCTGCAAGTCGCAAGACATCATCACCTTTTTGATGTCCATACCGGTCATTGAAGTGCTTAAACCCGTCAAGATCAATCATCAAAAATGCAAGCGGAATATTATTGCGCGATGCTTCTTCCCATTTACTTTCAAGCATCAAATTCAACCAACGGCGGTTGCTTAATTTTGTAAGGTCATCTGTTCGAGCGGCCACTTCTAGCCGCTGAATCATTTGTTGCAATTCTCGATTCGCAACAGCAATTTCAGTCAGTGATTGACTTAACTCTGCGTGTAAGTCGTCATTTTCAGTTCGAACTACCTGCATGGCCAAACATTTCTGAACGGTAATTGGAAGCGTACTCATTTCGTGCCCTGTAATCATTAAATAATCGGCAGCCCCAGATCGTATTGCCTCCACTGCTGTGACTGCTTCGTCTGGTGTACCCGTTAAAATAACTGGTACATCTGGTCGTAGCCCCTGAACAAATGAAAGAATGTCAAACCCAGAACAGTCCCCAAGATGTGTAGCACTAATAACTAAATCCCATTGAGCAGGGTCACTTTCAAAGAACTCTTTTTGAGAAGAGTACACGATACATTCTATTAACCCATAATGATTTGACTCATGGTGCATACTATGGGCGCTTGTTTTTGCGACCAGTGCGGAAACAAGACGTTTTGCGAGCGATCGATCGCTTTCAACGAGTATGATTTTGCGTATTGTCAATCCATGTATGTGCTGGCGATTCATGTGGCTCCTTGCCTATTTTGTTGCCCGTGTACAGCCACTTTCGACACCCCAACCACCCTTCATTACTTCAATACACAGTTTATACGGCCTATTAGCCCGCATAACCCGAACTGCCGCCCCATTCCCACAAGCACGAAACTAAACAATAAAAAAAATCACTGGATCATGTACACACTAAATCTATCTCGATAGCAAGAATAGTGAAGTAATATTCTTTCAGGAGTTAACTAATTGCGAATAAAAGCAAACTGATTAGCCAACAAGTCGAGCAATATCATTGTAAAAAGTAACGATGAAGAGCGTGGCAATAAGTCCTAAACCAAGCACCGCAGCGGCATTTTGAAACGCAATTGAAGGCGGCTTTTGAAAAAGTTTTTCATAGACAAGATACAAAAACAAACCGCCATCAACGATAGGCAATGGCAAGAAGTTAAGAACAGCCAAATTAATGCTGATTATCGCAAGGAAGAAAAACAAATAACTGTAACCACGATCTGCAATTTTTGAACCAACATGCACAATACCAATTGGACCTCGAAGTTGATCAACTCCAACACTTCGGCGAAACAAGCGATCAAGCGTAATGTAAGTCATTTCGACCATCGAAATTGTTTCGTCAAAACCCATTTTTAACGCAGTGAATGGATTACCACCACTGCTTCGAAGAACATAAATAGGATCAAACATTTGCATCGGCAACGGCGAAGACCAAGTCAGGTGCGTTAATACATTTTCATCTGCAGTAGAAAGTTCCAAAGCAACCGTTTGTATGCGTGCACTTTTAAATGGGCTAGCCAATGTAAACTTGATGCTTTTTCCAGAGGCAATCAAAGCTGAACGAAATTCAAGCCAATTATGCACGGGAGTCCCATCAACACCGAGTATTTTTGATCCCGCGAGTATCTGGGATGCAGCAATAGGAGTCTGCACTATTTCATCACCAATAAGTTGCGTTAGAATTGGCTGAGAAACTCGAGGTACCTCGAGGGCTTGCACAAGCATTACACCAAGCAATCCGTTTGTTATTGTGCCGCTAAGTTGCACTTCATTTCCATCGCGCAACACCAAAAAATTAATATCTCCGTCTGAAAATGTTGATAAGAAATTTCGCAGCTGACCCATCCGCGGTGCTTCTAGTGAAGCAACTTTAAGAAGCACATCCTCTGGAAGAAGCACTCCGTTATTGGCACTGCTTGACAACACTGAACCAATTTTAGTTAATGGGCAGAGGCCAAGAAGTCCTCGTTCATAATTTTGAGGCGCGCTTGCAGCTATGTCTGCCATTCGAATAATAGAAAGATCAGGGCGTACAGGAACGTCAACCGAAATAGATTTTCCGTCACCAGACCATAGCGTTTCAAGCGATTTCCCGTTACTCGCTTGTACATACGAATCATATTCTGACCATACATCTACAGCGTTTCCGTTCACGGTCATTAATCTCATGCCAACTTCAAGGGTACGAAAAGATTGTTCCGCATGTAATGCGTCAATAACATCTTTGCCTGCTTGGCCTGGTCGAAGCAACGTAGAAGATGCGGGATAAAGACCAAGTTCAAGAAGACCTTTTTGGGTGACACTTGCAGGCATGATGGAATAAGTCAAGAGTGAATCTTGACGGTCACGCTTCACTTCCAGAATAACTGGTACGCCTGGCTTCGCCATCGCACTAGCAATGCCGATATCCGTAAATGTTTTAGCAGGTGCACCATTGACAGTTAATACAGTATCGCCCGGCTGTAACGGCAAGTCATCAAAACCGTTCGCGCTTGTCGTTGCCGCAGGAGAACCAGGCGCAACTAATCCAAGAATAGGTGCTTCAAAATTAACACCAACTTGAAAACAAACAACAAAAAGAAAACACGCCAGCAATATATTCATAACAACACCAGCAGAAACAACAACCATGCGCTTTCCAATTGGACACTGATTGTAACTTCGAGGATCTTTAGAAACTGCGTCTGGATTGCCGTCTTCTTGACCAAGCATGCTTACAAAACCGCCCACTGGCAATAATCGAAGTGAGTACTCTGTTTCCGAAAGATCGTTTTCTTTTAGTTCATCATCGGTCATGTCGTTCGCGTCTTTACCAAATGAAGCAATGACTTTTCCGGAAGTGGATTTATAACAAAACCCAACCCCCTTGCGATACGAAAATATTTGTGGTCCCATACCAATAGCAAATGCATTCGCTCGAATACCAGCCCATTTCGCTGCGACAAAGTGACCCAGTTCATGAATACCAATCAGGAATCCAAAACCTAGAACAATTAAAATCATATTAAAAATTGAATCAAAACTCATCGTAATCCTTTAAGAATTTACCTTATACGAAGCAATAAGTTGCGCGGCGTGCACACGTGCTTCTCTATCTGCCTCAACCACTGCTTCAAGAGCAGAAGCATCTAAAATTGAATTATTCTCTAACACCTCAGTAACGATACCAACCATCGACCCAAATGGAATATTTTGTGCAAGAAAAGCTTCAACGACTACCTCATTTGCTGCGTTCATCACAGCGCCAGAAGTCCCGCCACGTTCCATGACTCTATACGCCAATTCAATGGCCGGAAAAATAGAAGTGTCAATTTGGTCGAATGTCAAATCTTTAAAATTCGCCCAGTCTACCGCTGGACTGCAGCCAGCAACACGACTCGGCCAAGTGAGTGCGTACTGAATAGGTAATCGCATATCTGGCGGAGAAAGCTGTGCAATCACAGACCCATCTACAAATTCGACCATGCCATGCACAATTGATTGCGGATGAATAATTGCCCCAAGTTGTGAAGATGAAACACCAAAAAGCCATTGCGCTTCGATCAGTTCCAAAGCTTTATTCATAAGCGAGGCAGAATCAACGGTTACTTTTGCACCCATATTCCACGTCGGGTGATTTAATACCTGCTCTATCGAAGCTGTTTTAACCTCGGTGGCGGACATGCCACGCAATGACCCACCGCTTGCGGTCAATACTATCTTCTTTACTTCTTTTTTAGTACTGCTCGACAACGATTGAAAAATTGCCGAATGCTCACTGTCAACAGGAAGAATATGCACGCCTGCATTTTGTGCAGCCTGCATGATAATCTCACCTGCAGCAACAAGAGTTTCTTTATTTGCAAGCGCAATATCGCAACCCATTTCAATTGCGGTTAACACTGGCGCAATACCTGCAAAGCCAACAATAGCCGCAACGACAAGATCACCACGCTTAGCGTGGGATTCAAGAAGTTCGACGGCTGAACTGTACTGATGCTCGGTTCCTAGAGAAGTATCCACATGTACAGATACTGCGTTAACTTTGAGGACCTTACTTTGTTCTTTCAACAGAGGAAAATTTGCACCAGCTGCAAGCCCGCCAACAGGCCATGAATCTTTACCGTCTCTACTTCGCAGATGAAGGATAGTTCTAACGGTACTGCAACCTATAGAACCTGTAGAGCCTAGAATAAAAATTCTTCGGCTCATCCTCGGTCATCTCTGCTTGCTTGCACTTCATCCGTGGTCACTGACCGACGACTACCGCCGTAAAGTGTTTTTCGACGTGGTTTTTTAGGCACTTCTGTTTTTTCTTTCACTTCTACAGTGGCGACTGTTTCTTTGCTTTGTGTTTGTTTCTTTCGGGAGCGACTAGAGCCTTTTCGAGAACGTTTTTTCTTTGTTGTTTTACCCTTTTCATTTTCGGTACTTGAAGCACCATCCGATTTAGAATCTTTAACAACTGTTTCTATAGATTTAGTCTCTTTAGCATTCGATTCTTGCGTTGTTTCATTCTGCGTATCTTCGGAACGATTGTGATTGCGTCGACCACCCCTTCGTCGTCGACGACGCTTAGGTTTCTTGTCCTCTGCGGGCTCCTCGAACCCTTCCTTAATTTTAGTCACTACCTCAGCAGTCATTGAAGACATGTGATTCCGAACTTCAATGCCTTGGGCTTTACAGTAAGTGATGATTTCTTTACTTGTTTTACCGATACATTTAGCAAACTGATGCACTCGCATTGCCGAATCAGCAGGCGTTTCTTTCTTCACAGTTGATTCGCTCAAAACTTTTCCAGTTGTCTTCTTCTGAGTTTTCTTCGATTCTTTGGGTTTGTCAAGCGCATCAAGCTCTTCCTGTAGATCAGCGCCAGCAGAAATTGAAGACGCGTCTGCTAATGGGAGTTTCTTACGGCCTCGGCGTCTTGAACGCTTACGTTCTCGCGGCACCTCTTCTGCTTCTACCTCTGGTACGTAAACTTCTTCATTTTTTACTAATGCATCAATTGACGGCGGTTTTGAAATTTGAAGCGTAGTAGTATCGATATCAGAACCATGAACATCGTATGCGTAATACACCAAGCGGTCTTTTGGTAATTCTTCAGAAATACGCACAATTATTCGCTTTTGTAAACGAGACTCGTATGCATTTAGTTCGCCACGTTTATTGGAAAGTAAGTATGTTCCAACTGAAGGTGAGCAAGTCAACTCAACACGTAGCACCTGTTCAAAATGCAATAACCAACCACAATGACGTGTTGCATCTGCTGCAACCTCTTCTGTTATTTTCACGTTGCCTCGACCGTCGCAATGCGAACAACCCTCGTAGTGACTGTCAAGCACGCTTGGGCGAATTCGCTGCCTAGTCATTTCAAGCAAACCGAAACGGCTGATGGGAAGAACTGTAGAACGAGCACGATCTCGTGCAAGGTTTTCATCAAAACGCAGTTCTACTTTTTTTCGATTAGACGCATGCCCCATATCAATTAAGTCATTTATAACGATACCGCCAAGATCACGAAGTCGAAGCTGACGGCATATTTCATCCGCAGCTTCCATGTTTGTATTTACTGCATTTGACTCACTGTTCTTAGCGCCACGACTCTTG
>CAWLAZ010000045.1:0-9893 GCA_963854955.1 Phycisphaerae bacterium
CTGCTGCAGAAATGGCTAGCGAAGTTGTTTCTAAATCACGCATCTCGCCCACAAGAATAATGTCTGGGTCTTGGCGCAAAGCGTGCTTTAAACCAGAAGCAAAACTTGGCATATCTCGTCCAAGTTCTCGCTGTTCGACAAGGCACCCTTTTGAACTAAATATATATTCAACAGGATCTTCAAGCGTGATGATATGCCTGTGTTTCATTGTGTTTATTCGTTCAAGTAAAGAAGCCAACGTTGTTGATTTACCTGAACCGGTGTCACCCGTTACAAGCACTAAGCCACGCGGCAAGTCTGCAAGTGGGCCAATAGCCGGCGGAAGATTTAAAGACTCTAATGGTGGTATTTTTGTTTTAACAGTTCTCATTGCTATTGCGGGCATCCCGCGTTGCATGTGTACATTTACTCGGTATCTGCACGATGGCGTTTGCCAAGAAAGATCCACATCTTGTTGTTCTTGCAATGTTTTTAACTGTTGTTCACTTAACATTTCAGAAATCTTTTGTTGCATTTCCTCAGATTTAAGAATTGGCTGGTCAAGCGAGATAAGACCCGTGTCCACGCGAAGAATAGGTGGTTCACCAGAAACAAGATGTATGTCTGAAGCACCCCGCTCTTGAGCTTCGGAAAGAATAAAATCTATATCCATGAAGCTACAATCGGAAGCGTAGGCAAACTTCTTAATTTGAACTGCTACCTCTTCACCACGTGCAGCAATCATTCCGATTATTCGGCGGGCTGTACGAGTTAGTCGTCTAATTCAGGAACTTGCACAAGACCTTGCGCTCGAACAGAAGTCTTTGGTTTCCAAATACCAATGTCAAGAAGTGTTTCAGCAATTGCTTTTGGCGGGATAAAACCGAGTGTTCCTTCCATGTTCCATGCAACCTGCTGTTTACCAACAACGGATTCTCTGCGAAACACAATCGGAATAGCGCTTACGACCGATGACCAGCGAGGAACTGATTGCTCTGCTGAAGCAAGGCCCTCGTAAACAACCTCGCCGCCTGCGGTGACAACGTAGGTATACATCGTTAACTGCAACGGCTCATCGTTTGTATTGAATACCTCAAAAGTAACATCGAGAGAGAATGCTTCTGGTGTTGATTGCGTGACCGATGCATGCTGAAACTGCGCCACTGGTTTCCGAACCCCGCATCCCATGAAACAATAGCACGAAAATGCAAACAACAATATAACTAGTTTTATCATGCAGATACTGTACCAAACCCACGTCTAATTCTTCTGTTGAATTACTGCCGATGTACTATTGAATAACAAGAAATTCTGGTGTTTTTTCATACGGCTGCGTAAATGTGTCGTCAACCATAACAATGTGATCTTTGGCGTACGGCAACATTGGCTGATAGCGGGAATATTGATTCCACCAAACACTCAGGCTGACCAATATCATCACGGCGCACCAAGAAGCCAATTCGCTTTGTCGCTTGTGCCTATTGCAGTAAAGCAACGTGACGCAAACAGCGACGGTGAACACTTTATAGACAGCAAGCGGCCAAACGGAATTAGTCGTCTCGAGCAGCCAGTGCGCAATTGGATTCCCTTCACTCATGCCAACGGTGGTCAAATATGTGATGGTTAAAAATAAATCAGCCAAACTTAAAAAAACAACGCCGCCAAGTAACCAAATTACGCGTTCGGCTCGTTGTTCGCTTGAAACGGTTTCTTGTTTTGAATGTATTACTTGAAATGCCATTGTTCTTTTCTACTACCGCGTTGCCCATCGATAAGTTCGCCAATA
Source organism: Phycisphaerae bacterium (assembly GCA_963854955.1). GTDB lineage: Bacteria > Planctomycetota > Phycisphaerae > Phycisphaerales > SM1A02. The sequence goes on from CAWLAZ010000045.1 coordinate 1,766, forward strand.
ATGAGCATCGAACCGATAACCATGTTAATTGAGCATACATTTCAACAAACTCTGCCTTAATAAAAAAAGACGTGAATTATCGGAACAATATCTTTAAACTATTCCTGTTTTCGATACAAACACGCATACGTATTCATACCAGGAAGTTGCCATCACTATTCAAACATCCATTCTTACACAAAATGCAGGCAAACAAACCACGGGTTTGCCCTTCAATTACAACGATGTTTCGATGAACGCTGAGGCAACAAACGTTGCGCTTGCGCCCGAAAATAACGCCATGATGGAAGAATTGGACAGGGGTAATGAAGACCAAGAGCAACCCCAAGAAGTTGAAATTGACCCTGATCTTGAGGATGGCGACGATGAAGAAATAGATTCCTCCACAGAGGATGTGGACGTGGATGAATTCGTCGACAACGATGAAGACGAATTTGAACAATATTTATTTGGTGACGATGGCTAAGCTTCTACGGCTCTGTCTTTTACATTCACCAAGAGCTCGACGCCGATTATATGACCGAAATTTTTTCGTTTGAACGTCCGTGTTTGCCTGCTGCAGCCGCTGCCATAGCATCGCAAAGGTGCTGGATAGGCGCGTGCTCGCCTAGATCCGCGAGGAGAGCTTCTATTTTTTGCCCGAGTGCTCCGCCGTTATCTCGGAACAATCGACGGTGCGCCTCTTTCATCGCAGCGATTTGCATGTCTTCGTAACCACGCCTTGCCATTGCGACGACATTCACCGCGCGAACTTCGGCTGGTGTGCCCTCCACAATCATATAAGGTGGAACGTCGCGCGTGATTCGAGCAAGCCCACCAACATAAGAGCATCGCCCAATTCGAGCGAATTGATTAATTCCCGCACCGCCACCAATGGTTGCGCAATCGTCCACTGTAATATGGCCTGCAAGCATCACTTGGTTTGCGATAACAAGGTGGTTGCCGAGTATGCAATCGTGAGCAACATGTGAGCCGACCATCAAGAGGTTGTCGTCACCGATAGAAGTTATACCTCCACCAGCACCCGTTCCTCGGTGAATTGTGACATGCTCGCGAATTTGATTTCGGTCGCCAACTGTAAGCGTGGTGATTTCGCCGGTAAATTTCAAGTCTTGTGGATCTCCGCCAACAACACTGTACGAGTAGAGTACATTGTCATTGCCAATTGTCGTGTCGCTTTGCACTGTGACATGGCTAAGTAAATTGGTGCCTGGACCGATCGTCACGCGCGGCCCCACCACACAAAATGGACCGACCGTTGCATCTTCTGCAATGGTAGCGGTGGCATCAATAATGGCTGTAGGGTGAATATGCATGGATTAATCTTGCTCAGCATCCACCATCATAAACCGAATTTGCGCCTCTGCGGCAAGCCGTGAACCAACAAATGCTTTGCACTGCAGCGCAGCAGTTCGCACACCAGCGCGAATCGTGACGGCTTCGAGGATTAACTGGTCACCAGGCGTGACTGGGTGGCGTAGTTTTACTTTATCTAAACTGAGTAACACGGCTATTTTACCGGTGTGCTCCAGTTTTCTGCTCATTAACAGACCCCCAAGCTGCGCCATCGCCTCGACAATGAGAACGCCAGGCATGATTGGTGTGCCGGGGTAGTGCCCTTCAAAGAATGGCTCATTTATAGTGACATTTTTTACGCCAACTGCACGTTCATCACCCTCCATCGAAACCACTCGATCAACGAGAAGCATGGGATAGCGATGCGGCATAATCCGTTGAATTTCACGGATGTCCATCACCGAACTATCTGAGATAACTGCTTCTCTTTTAGCCACTTTATCTTGTTCAATGATTGCTTTGCACAATTTTCGGTTGAGCGCATGCCCCGACTTACTCGCAATGATTCGACCTTGTATAAATGATCCAGCGAGATAGAGGTCACCGATGATATCTAAAATTTTATGCCGAACTGGTTCGTTATCAAACCTGAACGTATTATCGATTGGTCCATCTTCGCCAATGACAAGCATATCCGATGGCGACAAATGGGTACACAAGCCCTGCGATTGCAACGCTTGCGCTTCTTCTTGCAAACTAAATGTTCGAGCTGGTGCAACTTCTGTTGCATAGGAACTAGTTGCGCTATTCCATGTTTGGGTCTGTTGCTCAATTCTTGAAGATGCCTCACCGTAATCAAGGTCATACACAACTTGCAAACCTGATTGCTCTGTCGGGAATGCCGCGATCATGGCGTCGCCATCTTGCAAGCATATAGGCGCACTCACTTTCATCATTCGCCTTGGCAAATCCTGCGTAACGGTTCCCGCTTGCATAATCTGCTCGACAAATTGCATGGACGAACCATCTCCACAAGGAACTTCAGGACCATCAATGCGAATAATCGCATTGTCTATACCAAGCCCAGCAAGCGCGGACATTAAATGCTCCACCGTCTCGATGGTCACATCGCCACTGCAAAGCGTGGTTCTTCGAGCGCGACTCGTGGTGTTCGCAACAATGGCAGGTATCTGCACATTCGGCTCAATGTCAGTGCGTTCAAAAACGATACCTTCCCCTGCAGGAGCTGGCGCAATAACCAAATCCACCTCCTTACCAAGCAGAAGGCCCTTGCCACTGATTGTGACAGGCCTTGCGATGGTTTGTTGCATGGTTGAAGTCGCCATTGGCGCATTCTCTTGTTTGGTTGGCTTTATTGCTTTTGTCATTGCTCTGGTCTGTTCGTTTGTTATTTTAGGTCAAACTTCTTGAGTTTCGCGATGAGCTCGGGCAGTTTACGAACCGCAGACCATTGCCGCAGACCCTCTTTCAGTGGCACCGCGGGCACGCCCAGCCAAGACTCACCTGCGGGTATATCGTGCATCACGCCACTTTTTGCCCCAAGTTTTACACCATCGCCGATAACAACGTGGGGCGCAATTCCAACATTTCCACCAATTTGTACCCAGCTACCGATGGTTACAGAGCCACCAATCGCTGTTGTTGCTGAAATAACGCAGTTTTGTCCAATAATGACGTTATGGCCAACTTGGACTAAATTATCAAGTTTTGTGCCCGAGCCGATTTTAGTTGCAGAAAATTTTGCCCTGTCGACGCATACATTGGCTCCAAGCTCAACATGATCACCGATGAGCACATTGCCAATGTGTGGAATTTTCATTAGATGCGTCTTATCATCACTTGGACAATACCCAAACCCATCTGCGCCTATCACAACGCCAGCGTGAAAAAGACATTCTGCGCCAATAATGCAATCGTGACCAATGACGACACCTGCATGCAAGGTCGTGTTTGCCCCAACTTTTGCACCGCGACCAAGTCGAACATTTCCGTGGATACAAACACCGTCGCCAACAACCACGTCTTTTTCAATGATGACAAAAGGGCCAAAGCGAACTTCTTTCCCTATAGATGCAGACGGCGAAATAGACACCGATTCGTGAGCACCAATTTCGGGCCTGTCTGGCTCTGCTTGAAACATACGTAGGACACGGGCAATTGCGACATCGGCATCTTGCACCCAGAGTAATACTCTTGTTGCGGAATCGTGATTCGGCACTGTCGCACCAATAGGGACGATCCCCAGCGTTGCCTTTGAAGCTTCCCAATGTTTGGTGTACTTAGCATTAACCATGAAGGTCAAGTCGCCCTGCTGGGCTTGTTCAAGAGAAGCAACACCAGAACAAATAATGTCTGCTGGACCCTCTATTTTTGCGTCGATTACTTTCGCAATTGACGCGGCGGTATGTTGCAACGGTTGCATACGAAAGCTTAGCGAACTGCCATCTCATCAAAAGACGCGTTCATGAATTCAATTAAGGCGTCGGTCACATCCATTTCTGTGTTGGCATACAACATACGGCGAGCACTGATGACCGAATCCATATCGACATCATCGCCATCTGGAAGAGGTGCGATTAAATCATTAATAAAAATATAATCCCAACCATTTTGCTTTGCCAATTCGGCGGATGCTTTGCGTATGTTTGTGTATATACGACGTAACCCTTTTGATTCTTCTCTGGAAGCTCGCATATTTCTGTACTCGTTGAGAGATTCGTATTCAACAAGCTCTAGTTGTTGCTGACGAATGAGCGCTTCCCATTTATCTGAGCCAGCTTGATAGAGTTCCAGCTCTTGTTCATAATCCTCGATGTGCTTACGCCGGCCCATTAAGTCTTCATCAATAGTATTAATGACTGCTTGTGCACGTTCTTGTTCGTAACTTCGCTCTTCGAGCGAGTTAAAAACACGCCCAAAGTCCACAGTGACAAGCACGGATGGTGTTGCGGGTGCTAACTGACGAAGTGCGTGCGACTGCCACGCCATTGATCCAACAGCAAGCAGCGCAACAATGGCGAAGAGGTTTATTTGTTTGTGTCCAAAGTGTTTCATATCAATCCTTTTCGCACTCAGTTAGAGTGCTTTTCCCATTCTAAATTCATGTGTGTCACAATTTGTTCAGTAATATCAATTTGATTACTTACAAACATAATTCGTTTTACTTCGATCTGCTCTCGAACTTGAAACTCTCGTTTCACTTGCAAATTCGGATTTACAACAATGTCGCGCTTATCGTCATTGATAAGCACAAGGTCGTACCCGTTTTCATCTGCAACCACGCTAACTGCTTCTTTGATTTTATGAAACAAATCGCGAAACATAAGTGAACGTTCTATGTCGATTTGCGACATGGAAAACCGCTGAAAACTCAAAGCGGATAGTTTAAGGTGGTCCATTTGTTCTTGTAAAAGTGGACGGTCGGCATCCGATGCAGACTCTATCGCCGCAACCATGTCTTCGATGGCGCCAAACTTTAGATTTTTTTCTTCTTCAATCGTCATGATGAGGTCACGAAGTTTCACTTCAGCATCTGCTCGCTCAGTTAAATCTGCGGTTACTTTTTCAATGTTGAATGTAACGACCACCGTTGGTGGGCGAAGCCGATTCGACGCTGCAACAGCAGCATACCCTGCGCCGGCTGCGATGATTGTTGCCAAGGTAAACAGCCATGTCACTTTTTGTATTGTTGTAGAGGTACGCATTATTCTTTTCCTTTTGGAGAAACAGAGTTGTAAATAGTTGTATTAAAACGGAAGTTGTACACTGAAACTAAACATTTTCTTTTGGTCGCTTTCCTGTTTCACAACAGGGAAACCAAAATCAAACGCGAGTGGCGCTTGGCCAAGTTGTGGGATATGAAGACGAACGCCCATACCAATACTCACGCGATATTCATCAATACCCGGTGTATTGGTAACGGTACCGCTGTCACAAAAAACGACTGCAGAAAGAAACTTGTCAAGAACGGGCATTTCATATTGCATCCCAAGGAAAATTTCCCAGTCGCCGCCGATGGAAACGTCTGGGTCTCCACCTTCCACACGAGGCGTTCCTCTTGGGGAGATAGTCCTAAAGTCAAACCCTCGGAAGTTTCGGCCGCCTAAGTAGTATTTTCGATACGTTGGCGCTGTGCCTCCAAAAATATATCCTATTTTTGCGTCGAGGCGAAGCGTTGAAACACGATCTAGAAAATCGCGATTCAATGCAAAGAATGTTGTGTATTTAAACTCCGTTTTTGTGAAGTCATAATCACCACCAGTAACGCCAAACTGTTGCACGTTCATGTTGAACCTTGAGCCAGAGGTTGGTGCCGCCGCGGGTTTAAATGTATTGCGCGTGACAGAAAAGCCAATGCCATCAAGTGTTGCTGGACCACGGTCATCATAAATTTCTTGGGGCACATCGTCATCGATGTCTGTGATTTTTATACGATCAACACTGAAAAACACATTGCCGTACCAAATGTCTCCAAAGCGGCGCCCAACGCTTACCTTGCTAAAAACAGTTTCTTGGGTATAGTCCTCATACTGCCTGCGAGTAAAACCAGCGCGACCACCAACGTTGTAATCAGTGTCAAGAAATCGAGGATCAGACAAACTAATTTCGTAATTAAAAATTTCATCGCCAGGCTGGAACGCTAATGAAAATTGTTGACCCGCACCTACAAACGCTTTTCGTTGCCAGAATTCCGACCAACTTTCTGGCCAATCTGCCACATCAAAGTTTGATTGCGTAATGGAGATATTGCCAACAAGTCCAGAGTCGCTGCCCGCCAATACGCCAAAGTTTACTGAGCCCGTTTGTCGCTCGTCTACCTCTACTAGAAGGTCGCGGATGCCCGGCGTCGTGCTTGGGTCTTCTGGCTGAATAGTCATGGTTATTTTTCGAAACAACCCCGTACGCATGAGACGAGTTTCTGAACGCGATGCTTCTTGAATATTAAATGGGTAGCCCGGCTTTAAGCCAAGCCGTCCACGAATCACTTTGTCTTTCGTAATAGTGTTCCCTTTGATTTCGATGAGCCCAACGCGTGTTGGAGCACCTTCGTTAATCATAAACACGATATCAATCGTTACGCCTGGTGCTGCGTGATAGGGCACTGCGCTAGCGACATCTTGCTCGATAGAACTTCGTCCACCGTACATAGATTTTCGCGCTCGCGTCACTGCTTGTTGGCGCGGGTCTACATGGACGATTCGGCCAAGCACGCCGTACGCTTGATTGATAGACCTGGCTGCAGCATTTACATCGATCTGTCGGAACACATCGCCTTCCTTCATCGGAATCAAACCCTGCAGTTGCTCGGTTGTAAACACGGGTGCAAGACCGTCCACCGTGGTGAACTCCGCTGTTATTCCACCCAATGTGTACTGGGGACCTTCTTCAATAACGAAGACAACAGAAGCTTCTTTGTCGTTTGGACTTAGTGGGTCCATGTACGAAACTCGAACTTCTTGGAAGCCGCGGTTCACATAAAATTGAGCGATTGAAGCAACGTCTTGCTCAAGAATTTCCTCGTTTAACTCGCCTCTGCGTAAAAACGGGATGAGTGTTCGGGTATCTATTTCAGCAAGTAATTCCTTGTCTGGGAAGGACTGGTTGCCAAAAAATGACAAGCCATTCACGCGTACGCGTGGGCCTTCCATGATTGTATAAATAAGCACCGCTGATTCATCAATACGAAGACCGGTGAATTCATCGACATCCTTTCCATACTCAATGACTTCTGAAAAAACTTCTACAAGATAATTACCTTGGCCTTGATAGAGTTTCATGATGGCTCGTCGACCGCGATCGATGGCATCTTCGTCGCGCCCTAACCCCGCTACAACAGGCACAACTGAAAGAAGTTGCATGTCTCCCAAAAGCGTGTTACCGACGACAGCCACTTCCGTAATGATTTGTTGTTCTCGAAATGTATAAAAGAGATGAACAGTGCCATCTTCTTGCAACACAACATCCGCAGAAATGTATTTGAATTCACCCAAATGCGTCAGGGTGTGCACGTCGGCTTCCGCTCGAGCTGCTTCATACGGTTGGCCAACTGCAGTGTTGATCACGTTCAACACCCGTTGTTCTGTCACTCGATCAAGACCCTCAAGCACGATTGAAGAAATCATTCGATCTTCGAAACTTGACGATGCGTGCGATGGTCCAGATAGGCAAAGTATGCCTAGGAGAGTGAGGAAAATAAATGTAATACTACGCATCCGTGTGGGCAGGATACCCGCCCAAACAACCCCTTACAACCGCTTGAGCGATGCGAAGTACAATACATCTTTACTAGATAAAGGTCCCCCTACAAATGACAAATACACAAACACTCGCAACTACTCCATTCCACAGTTACCACATTGATAATGGCGCCAAAATGGTCGATTTTGCTGGGTGGGACATGCCCTTAATGTACGGCTCCATTATCGAAGAGCACAACCAAGTTCGCTCAAGCGGAGGGCTTTTTGATGTTTCCCACATGGGACGGCTTAAATTCACGGGCAAAGACGCATGCCGAATGCTTGATCGACTTTGCACTCGTCAAATTCATGGTATGCAAGATGGCCAAATTCGGTATTCCATCGTATGCAATGAACAGGGTGGTTGCCGGGATGATGTGTTGGTGTACAAAAACCAAGACAACGACTATCTCATGGTATGCAACGGCGCAAATAGAGAGAAAATTCTCAGTCATATCGAAGAGAATCGAAGCGAGTACACCTTCAAACTTAAAGACGAAACAGAATCAACCGCTATGATTGCTCTGCAAGGGCCAAAAGTCATTGAACTGCTTGGTTCTGTCTCGAGCGAAATT
>CAWLAZ010000046.1:0-9888 GCA_963854955.1 Phycisphaerae bacterium
CGAGGGGGTGCCAATACAATTGCAGAGATTTCAATAAATACAGTGCCATCAATTGTATTGCCTTACCCCTATCACCAGGACGACCACCAGAGGACTAACGCCGAGCCGCTCGAAAAAATTGGCGGTATTCGTATTGCCAAAGACCATACACAACTCGATTTGAACCTTCAAGATGCTGGTTTGTTGATTTTAGAGTTGCTTAAAGATCATCAGTCACGCTTTTCGATGCGGCAATCAATGATTGAATCGCCTTCTATCAATGGTGCTGATGAAATTGCCCTTGCTTGCCTATCCAGCCCTCATTAATTTCCCAAATACCTTTTTACCTAATTTAACTGACTCAGAGTCAATTAAATTGCAGTGGGCGTTTTTGAGCTAAAAACAGCGATTAAATTGACTCAGAGCCAATTTAATTAATTGGCTCTAAGGCAATTAATTTGTGTGAGGGATATTTCTAGTTTAAGAGTGGAATAAGTAGAAAAAGACGGTATTCTTAAAGAGGAGAAAGATGTCAATAGAAAACAATAATACTCATGCAAGATGTGTTGTATTGGTGCCATTAGAACGCATCGATGCCGCCAATGCTGTCATTGAGAAATTTAGTTTGCAAGCATCAACCGAACACGCACCCTCACTAGCAATGGCTGAAATTTGCTTACACCAGCAACATCTTCAAACAAACAAAGCATGGATAACAGAGCAAAAGTCGCCGCACCTTGTGCTTGTGCACGCCCAAGAGCTAGAAGGGCTCGCTGACATGATCCATGCGGTGCGGAAATTTTTGCCAACAGTCAAAATCACCGAACTAAGAGATGGTCGTCTAGAAGAAATTGAAAATCAACGCGCCGTTGTTGACAACTTAGGTGAAATGCCAATAGTCCATGCAGAGCAAGTTGATGCAGATGAGTTATCCATGCTCCTTGACAATAAAACACAAGAGGTAGATGAATGACACTCGAACGCAACACGAGAGGCTTATGCGTGTTTGTTGGTCCATTCGACAACCACATTTCTTCCGAGATGGAACAACGCACAAAAAATGTAAGGAATGTTTACGACGCCATAGGCGAACTTGCTACGTGCACTGCCTCTGGCCTTGTTGAAGCTGTCGTACTGCACGAATCATGCATCGAAGCAAATCCATCTGCATATATCGATGCACTTCGTCGTGTTGATCCAACCACAGTCATACTCGTTGCAAGTAAAAACACACGGTATACCTCTGCTGATGCAACCGTTTCCATTACTGATGATTCAAAAAAGATATCTTTTGCAATTACAACGGCAAAAGCAGACCCAAGTTCACTCTCATTAGCGGGAGAAATCGACCTCGATGAAGTACTAGGAATTTCAGATGAAACAATGATCGAAAAAGATGCTTCGGCACTTGGCGATGTCGATTTAGTTCGTGCGCTTATGCACGCACCAGCAAGTTTTAAAGAAACCCTCATTGAACTTCTCGTGCAACAAACCGGGTGGAATAAATGCGCCATCGTCGATGAGCATACGTCCGTTGACGAAGATGCAATCTCTGCACCAATTAGATATGGGCACGAAGAACATGGAATTCTTTCCGCTATAGGCGCAACAAGCAGCGAAGTGACTCGATGGGCGCGATGGGCGGCTTGCTGGCTTGACCTTTCAAGACGACAACAAAATTTAAAGTTACTTGCCTATCGCGATGAACTTTCTGGCGCATGGAACCGTCGATTCCTTCATACATGCTTGACTCGTGAACTTAAAATTGCTCGTGAAGCACGAAGACATTTAACCATTATGATTTTTGATATCGATGACTTCAAACATTACAACGATCGATGGGGACACGATGCCGGTGATGAAATCATTAGAGAACTCGTGAAAATTCTACGTACAATTATTCGAAAAGGCGACCATGTTTGCCGAATTGGTGGGGATGAATTCGCTGTACTCTTCTGTGATCCAGAAGCGCCACGAGAGCCGGGTTCCAACCATCCCACGACTATCGAAATACTTGCCAAGCGTTTTAAAGACCAGGTCCGCCAAGCACATTTTCCCAAACTCGGCTTAGAGGCCACGGGTGTACTTTCTATCTCTGGTGGCCTTGCAACGTTCCCATGGGATGGCATGGATATAGATTCGATTTTACTCAAAGCAGACCAACGCCTTCTTCAATCGAAACGACAAGGCAAAAACTCTATCACTATTGGAACTGAGGAATAATCTGATTCTTATTCGTGAACAAGGCCTTTGTTTACCGAGTAAATAGAACATGAGTCGGACGCTTATACTTTCAGATATTCATTTTTGTAAGCGGGGTTCGTCGGTCAATTCCGTTGAACAATTACGTCCACTTTGGCAAGGATACGACGAACTTATATTAAATGGGGATACTTCAGAACTCCATTGTGCCCAACACACTGAAAAAGCGGAAGAGGCCGTCGCCGCTATCAAAGCAATGACGGATGAAGACGATGTTCAACTCACTTTAATTTGCGGAAACCATGACCCCACCATCAGTGACCTTGAACACAAATGGTATTGCAATAAACAAGTGCTTGTGTTTCATGGGCATGCGCCTATATTTGGCGGAGCGCCATGGAGTTGGCGGTATAAACACTTTGCAGAAAGCCACGCATCGCAACTGCAAGGAACTGGTGATGGCTTCGATGAACAACTTTCTGCTGTCCGAACTGCTTCCATTCAATCTGCCACTGGCGAATTTAACGAACATAAACCTTCAACATTCCGTTTATCGCTTTTAGTCATTCCGTCAATTATAAAAATTTTAAAATGCTGGAAACGATACCCAACGTATGTTTCTAAGTGGGCAAACCAGTTTGCTCCAACTGCAAAATTTATTATCACTGGGCACACACACCACGCAGGCATTTGGAATCGAGAAGACAAAGTCATCATCAATACAGGTTGTTATGGATTCCCGTCACACCCACGAGCTGTCGAAATAGACGGCAACAAAATTACTGTATATAAAATATATAAGCGGAAGCATGTTTATACATTGGGTTCAGAGTGCGCATCTTGGAAAGTTCTGTAAACACGACTCACCAATTTGCACCCAATTGCTTCCTCTATAATTTTTGATGCCGAAACAAGTTTCTGTAAATCAACCCCTGTTTCAATCCCATGTTCATCGGCAAAATGAACAAGGTCTTCTGTTGCAATATTTCCTGCTGCGCCAGGAGCATACGGGCATCCGCCAAGACCACCGCAAGACGCGTCGAACATAACGACCCCGCACCGCATCGCTTCAGAAACGCAATCTAATGCTCTTCCCTGCGTGTCATGCAGATGCAATATTGATTGTTCCGGTGAAAGTTCACCATCGAGTGCGTCGTACAACTTCCGAATGTCCTCCGGTATCGCAACGCCAATCGTATCGCTTAGTGCAATTTCTGTTATTCCAATTTCAAGCAATCGCTGCGTGACATACCGAACTTTTTGTAGATCTGTCTCGCCTTCATAAGGACAGGCGATTGCGCAGCTAAGGTATCCACGAACGCTTACGCCAGATGCTATTGCGTGTTCCACAAGCGGTTGTATTCTTTCGATTGCCCCATCGATGGAAGTGTTCGTGTTTTTTTGGCAAAACGTTTCACTCGCAGATGCGAGCACCGCAATTTTGTCTACGCCTGAAGCTTTTGCTCGATCCCACCCGCGTTCATTCGGAACGAGTGCAGAGTAACTAATACCTTTTTTTCGTGTAATCCCCGCAAACACTTCATTCGCATCACAAAGCTGCGGAACCCACCTGGGATGAACGAATGCTGATACTTCGATCGAAGTCAATCCAGTTTCAGAAAGCGCATCAACCAATGTTATCTTAGTGTTGGTGGCAATCGATTCAGGTTGGTTTTGGAGTCCATCGCGAGGACCTACTTCTGTAATCGTTATTTTTTTTGGCCACTTGGTCATATCAATTGCACTACCGCTTCAACAACTTCAGTACCGACATGGGTAAAAATCGAACTGTCTTTTGCGTTGCACTTCTTGCTCACCATCGCAATCACCGCTGGCACTGAACCGCGCATAGGACTAATTGCGCTTGATGTAACAATACCCACTGGCGTCCCGCTTGTTGTTTCGTCTAGCCACAACTGTGCGCCTGCAATTGGCAAGGAATCTGTTTTTATGTTCAATTGCACAATTTTTTGTTTTGGCTGACCGAGCGAATCCATTCTTGCAATGATTTCCTGCCCTAGGTAACACCCCTTATCAAACCGAACTCTTGATGCTATCAAACTTGTTTCATGAGGAAGATTGTTTGTATCAAAGTCAATCATAAAAAATGGCGCCGCTTGTTCAACTCTTGCCATGTTTAGCGCATACCAACCAATCGGTTTACATCCACTGTCTTGCAAGGAACTCCAGACGGATTCTACATTTTCTGGCGCAACCATAATGGCAACGCCATCGATGCCAACTATCTCTTTAGGGAGCGGGTGCAATAAGACATCTTCAATTGTAATGTCTTTCGCTTCAGGTCCAAAGCACCAAAGCCAATGGGTTGACTCTGTGCAATTTTCAATCTCAACATCTTCCATGACAACATACGCTTTAATATGATCGCATACTTGTTGCACTGCGTTGATGTCAATATCCAGTAACACTTTGTCAGAAAGAACTCGAACGATTGCATCGGCGATAATCTTTCCCGTTCGACTTGTCACAAACGCAAGGCGAACATCACCGGGTTGCATCTCCACAATATTCTGTGTCGTCAATCTTCCCACGCATTCAAGGCGGTCCGGCCCCGTTAACTGAATTGTGCCGCGACATGGCGCATCAAAAACGCCAACTGTTTTTTGGATTGCAGCATATTCAAGCTCAACAACACCTGTGGTTGCAACGACAAAACATCCATCTTCGCCCCATGCTAAAAATTCTGTTAAAGACTGCGGCTGGTACGAACCTGTTGCAGCTCCTGCCCGCTGCGAAGACTCTGAGTTAGTTTCAAGCGCGAGTTCGTATGATTCAAGTTTTTCCTGAATAGGTGTTGGGAATGTCATGTTCGTATTGTATTCTTGACTGCACAAAGTAGTTGGTCGAAAAGGCCCTGGCCCAATGTATTCTGTTCCGTACGCTCGGGATGCCACTGCACTCCAACGTACCAATTCCGTTCGTTGTCTCGAACTCCTTCAATCACGCCGTCATCCGCTCTTGCGATAACGGTCAACGAACCAGCATCTCCAAGCGCTTGGTGATGGTGCGTGTGCACTTCGCCGGCACCAAGTTCTCCTGAAACTGTATGCGTTCCCCTGAGGTGATTTGTTGCAAAGGGTTCAGATAAATCTTGCTCGAGAGTTCCACCAGCAATCAAGCCCATCCATTGCATTCCTAAACAGACCCCCAAAACTGGTATCTCGGGCAAAAGTTGCAACCCACCAAGCAACGCAAGTTCACATGTTTGCCGATCAATCGCCACTTTGGTCGCATTTTTGTGCGTCGAGATTCCCCAATGCTCCATACGCGGATCGTCGCCGCCGGTGAACACAAAACCATCGCAAATCGCGAGATAACTCATCTCCTGCCCAATAATGGGGGGTATGAGGAGTGGAATCCCTCCAGCTTGCGCCACTGCCACGGAATAAGCAGTGGACACTCTGTGCCGTTTTTCATGCATATCAGTTGTGATTCCAATGATCGGAGCGGACATTCTGTGCAGGATACACTTCTTTATAGTGCTTGCCCTTAAACTCGATGCTTTGTACAATACTTCGTTCTCGTCGCCCCGCTTTTCCGGGGCTACGCAAGTAACCACGACGAAAGGACCCGCACTATGGGCAACGACAGAGACTACGGTCGACCACAAGCAAAGACTTACCTTAAGACAGATAACCGAGACCGAAAGTACGTCGACTATAAATCAGTCGAAGAACTTCGCCGGCTCATGACGCCTAACGGCAAAATTTACTCGCGTAAACGCCTTGGAACATCTGCGAAGGAACAACGCATGGTTGCACAAGCAATCAAACGCGCGCGATTTATGTCGCTACTTCCATTTACTTCTGGAACAATGTAAAAAACAAATTGTTGGTTACTTTCGTTTTCCGGCAATTCTTTTTGACATCTGCGTAAAAAATTTGCCGATGGATTCCCAGATTAATCTGGAACGAAGTCGTCGCAAATCGTTATCCAATGGGTCTTGGCGAAGACCGCGCCGAACCCAACCCCATGCGCTTCGATAGCGATTATTTTTTACAGAAGCAAGCGCAAGGTTGTGCATCGAAGCTATGCAAGAAGATTCAAGACGGAGCACTTTTCGACTGACGCTCGCGCCTTCATCAATCTTATTGTTGGCAAATAATGCCACAGCAAGAAGGCGCAGAGATTTTACTTTCAGCGAGTGAGTATCCTCCAATGAAGGAATCAATTGCTCGAGTTGTGTCGCGCATAGTGCGGGCTCACCTGATGCAAGCAGTAGCTCTGCGACATGCAGCCATTCCTCAGGAGTTGGTTCTGGTGTCGATAGCTCTTGCATTCGCTCAAGATATTCCTGCAAATGCGGCCGAGCGGCTGCTGGTCTTTGCATAGACAGTAATGTTTGCGCGATACGTAATCCTGCAACCGGATGGCTTGGGTGTAAACGCCGAACAAGTCCCCAAGCAATGAATGCTTCCTCGAAACGACCATCGTTCATTGCAAATTGACCCGCGCGAATATGAGCGTCAATGTTTGCTGGCTCAAGCTCGAGCACACGGTGCAAGCAAATCATCGCTTCGCTTGCACGTACAGACTCTGCTAATACATCTGAGTGCAAAAGCAGCGCAGGAATGTTACCTGGATCTTCCCGTAGTTCTTGCAAAAGAATTTGTGATGCTCTTTGATTTTGTCCAGTTGCGACTAAACCGCCCGCAAGTCGCAAGCGAGCACCAGGAACTTCTGGATCTTTTTTCATCGCTTCGTTTGCACACCAAACCGCACGTTCAGCAAGACCACGAGTCAACAAACTTCCACTCATCGCAACAAGAACCGGTGCGGCCTGATCTTCCAATGCATCTTGCGCCATATAGAATGCTGTCTCTGCTGCATCATGATTCTCATTTGATGCATGCGCATCCACAAGCATTGCCCAAGCAAGTTCTATTTTTGTATCTAGTTTTAATACTCTTTCAAACCAAGCCACAGCGTCTGAAAAACGTCCTAGTCGCAGACAAGCCGCGCCCGCAGCAATCCGTGGATCAATGGCGTCTTCAAGTAACCGAGATGCTTGTTCAAAACTTGAAAGCGCTTCGGCATCTCTGCCAACACGTTCAAGGGTCAAGCCAAGGTTAAAGTGCCAATCGCCTTGATCGGGATCAATTTCAAGTGCTTGACGTAGCGCAAGCTCAGCATCGGCCCATTTGCCATGCTCGTACATTTCCGACGCCCGGTCTGCAAATTGTTCAGCATCTTGCCAGTTATTCATCACAGTTAGACATTGTATGTCGAAAGATGAAATGAGTCACATATGTTTACCTTTTTTCTAGCAATTATCGAATACAATGCCCTTTATTCCATGCTGAAATTACGGATTACCAATTGCACCTGCTTAATTTCACTCCCCTTCTTGTTTGGGATTATTTCTTGTGATGCACCTCCAAAGCCCGCGACACCAAGCTTTCCTCCACAAACACTCTCATCACCAAAAAAAGACACGCCAATAATTCGATTTGTGGAACGTCCAATTCGAAATGATGAGTGGAAACAAGAAGCAAAACGACTTAGAGAACGGCTTGTCGAATCGTACGCTATATACTGGCCGCTCATTTCATCCGAACACCAACACAACCAGTTGCCCGAAGTGCTCGGTGATCCGATGGAAGAATTACGTACGTTTGGCGTCGAACGCGTGGGTGTATTTCTTCGCGATGGTGTAGCAACCGAAGAGGAACTGCAACTTGTTGTTGATCGACTCAACGATGTTAGCCCAAGAGTACGGCGAGCGGTTGCCAAACTTCTCGCAGAAATTCAAGTACCAGGCATACGCGAGCACGTTGCTAAATCGCTCGATTTGGAAACAGATTCTGAAGTCATCCGCCTTGAACTTCTATACTTTCAAACAAACCCACATGAAGATGCTGTTGCGCCAACTATCAAACGAATGCTGCAAAATCCTAATGGTTCCGCGGGCAATACATTAATTGCGTTACTCAATGCTATTGATATCAATGACGAAGCAATTATTGCGATACTACAAGCAACAAACCGTGCTCGAAAAGTCAGCGACTCTCCTGCTTTACTAACGCTCGAAGCGATGCTTGGCGATACGCAAACACGGGCGGCGCTTGTCTACCTTCTTGACAACAGCAACGAGCTCACTCGAATTGCCGTAGCGAAAGGCTTTGCCAGTGCTGGTTTTTCGGAACCCTTGTTGCTGCGCGCAAACGATCCATCAATGTATATGTATGCACTTAATGCATTACAAAATTCGGGCAGCATAGATTCGTTCAAACACCTCCTCGAACTGTACGTGGAAGATGAACCCGCTTGGAATGCTGCGGCAATATCTATTGCTGCTTCTCTTAACACGGCCGCGTTACTTCGCGCGGACGACATGCTCAAACGAACAGAAGAGTTAGACACCTTGCGACTTTCCATCTTGAGTGCCATTTGGAAAAATGCATCAGGAAAAAGTCTCGCCGCTAAAAAGGCCATTGTAATACGCACAGTTCCTCTAATGGTTGAGCATAATGATTATGGTGGTGCATTGCAATTATTAGATGCAGACGAAGAATTACGTAAAGATGAAGATATAATTACACTGACATTTGAAACAGCAATCAACGCACTTGCGTGGGAGACTGCCGTAGATGCGAGATCAGATTCAGGTGTCTGGATTGCTACTTGGGAAGAAATGAAAAAGAAAAATCCAGCAGATGCTGATGTAATGAAAATACAGATACTGCAACGATTCGAAAATCAACTCAGCCAAGAACAGCTCCTGCTGCTTGGCGTTGTCCCTGAAACCTCTACTTTAGAAGAATCAACACAGTAAACGAAAGTAACACATGTCTTCAAGAACAAAAAGAATGAGAACAGAACGAGATTCAATGGGTGATATGGAAGTTCCAGCTTTCGCTCTATACGGCGCAACAACTCAACGTGCCGTTCTAAATTTTCCAATCTCTGGAAGGAAAATTCCAGTATCGATTATTTATGCTTTCGCAATGTTGAAACGATCTGCTGCCATTGCAAATTGCAAATTAAAATTACTCGATAAATACCAAACAGAACTAATAGTTTATGCTTGCAATGAAGTCATGGAAGCACTTGATAATCCAGACACCGTCGATTCTATGATGAAGCACTTTCCAATTGATGTCTTTCAGACCGGCTCTGGAACTTCAACAAACATGAACATAAATGAAGTGATTTCAAACATTGCCTGCAAAGACGCCGGCGGGAAAGTCGGTTCCAAAGACCCCGTCCATCCAAACGACCATGTCAACATGGGACAATCATCAAACGATACATTCCCTACTGCGATGCAACTCGCTGCGTGTAGAGATTTACGAGAAAAACTCATCCCCGCATTAAAGGGACTTCGGAAAAGTTTAAAAACAAAAGCGAAAAAGTGGGACAAAATTGTCACCATAGGGCGAACACACCTCATGGATGCAACTCCTATTCGCATGGGACAAATTTTTTCTGGTTACGAAGCAGCAATCGAATATGGTATTTTACGAGCTGAACGAGCGATGATGCGGCTTGCAGAGAACATGCCCATTGGTGGAACCGCTGTGGGAACTGGAATTAATACACATCCAAAATTCGCGTCACATGTTTGCCGAGAACTTTCCAAAATTGCAAAGGTATCGTTCAAAGAAGCATCTAATCACTTTGAAGCTCAAGCAACTAGAGATTGTGTTGTTGAAGCCCACGGCGAACTTAAAACGATTGCAACAA
>CAWLAZ010000047.1:0-9882 GCA_963854955.1 Phycisphaerae bacterium
CATAGTGTGGTGCTTGATTGTTGTGCTTAGAATAATAACTGAAGTTGGGTTCTTAGGAGCATTTGGTTATCTTCGCCCGCATTATCTGCGCGCCATCCGGTACCAGATGAAACCCAGTCCGCCGAGGAGATTCCAGCACCAGCACCATCGGTGAGTGTTTTTGCTGCCCAACCAATGTCCGTCGTCCATTTTATGTTGTTGTTTCCAGCAATTGGCCAATAGTTACACCCAACCCGAAACGCCTCCATATCCATGTCTTGGCCACTAATTTCGCCGTTTTGAAGTTGTGCGAATAGTTCGGTGTTGTCGTTTATCAAGAAGCCACCCTGAACAAGCCAGGCATTTGAATTCTGTTTAGTGGTGCCGTCTCTACCCGTTGTGCCCACCAAGTACCCAAACATATTCCAACTATCGCCACGCCATGATGCGTCTACCGTCCAACCACTACTTTTTAACCCGTTTGCGTTTCCATATTCAATTGCGACGCCTTCGGTTTCATAGTTTTCGTATGCAACACCCAAAAGAAGCCCGCTGGCTGATCCGCTGATTGAAGTGAGATAATCAAAGTCTTTCCAGCTTGCTTCGCCAAAACGAAACTCTGCTCTAAAAACATATGCGTTGGTTGAATCAGCAAGTGCCGTGGTGTTTGCTTGGTTTGGCCCATCTGTGTATTGAGCAACAAATTTTATATCTTCGTTTTTCCAGCCAAATTCAATTCCTTGTGACCAGCCGTAGGTGAATGCCGTGTTCAACATAGAACGCTCCACGGTCAATTGTTTGCTTCCAGAAACAATGTTTTCACGAAGGAAGTTTTGTTTGAATTGACCAAACTTGAACCATGAACCGTCGTCAAACATTTTTTGGATGTATGCATCCTCTGTGTTTGAACCGCCGTTACGGCCCCATGTTCCGGTAATTTTAAACTTCCAAGTTGGATCAACGGCGTTTCCTGAGAATTTTAATTTTGTGCGTCGTTCTTCAAAACCATGTTCGGATGTTTGATCTTTCGCGTCGTTGTATAACCAGCGAGATTGAAGTTGACCATTAATTTTCAGTTTCCAGCTGCCGTCTGCTGAGGCAATAAATGCGCCGTTGTTGTATCCACTTGTAAGTCCGTCACCAAGCAGGTTTGTCCGGGTATCTGCATCGGCCAAAACGTCGTGCACCAGATTTCTGATTTCATCAGCGCGCTGTTCGTTTATCCAAGAGTCTGATTTGGTTTCTTTAAGTTCAGAAACTTCTTGTCGAAGTTCTTGAACCATCTCTTGTAATGCTTGTATTTGATTGTCTTGGCCAGTTGTTGTCGCCGACAAAGCCAACATTCCTATTGCTATACTCATTCGTTTTCTCCTATTTGTCTATTCGCGGGAAATGTAACAAATAACGCCCACGGATGGGTAAAACAGTCGGCTCAAATCGAAAATAATTGGGTATTCAGTTGCTAATCGAGGGATTGCCAAGTATCCTGCTTTGTCTATGGCCGTGTGCCCAAGTGGACTAAGGGAACGGATTGCAAATCCGTGATTCGTGGGTTCGAATCCCACCACGGCCTTATATACAACAACCCACAGCAAGTGCTGTGGGTTGTTCCATAAAGACCAAAAACACTCGCTGCGCTCGCGTTTTAAATTATTAGTGTTTTGGACCAAATTTAATTGGCCCAGAGTCAATTAATTTAGCTCTAAGGCAAAGGTGTTTTGGGCAGGAAGTGGAGATTTTGAGAGCGTAGCACCAGTTATTGCTTCGTGCTCTGCAGGTTCGGCAAGGAGCCAACCGGAAGATTCGCTCCAAAAATGATGCTCAACACGCAATCGAAGCGGTCTGCCCAAATCGTCCTGGACTGCTACGAATGCTCTGGTCTTTGGGTTTTGCGTGCCAACATAATAAATACCACCGCCATCAAGCACGTCCCCTGTCGAGAGATTCACCTCGCGATTTCCGATCGTGTACTTCGTAATTGTCACGCTTCCAGGCATAGACCCGCGCAACTTTACAATTTGCGCAATTGATTCGTCAATAACATCTGTAGATGCTTGCCCAAGCGGAGTAGACCAGAATAAATACGAACCAAATTCCAACGCACCGTACTGGTCTGTTTCGTCATTTCCCACCGATACTGTTGCGGCTATTTGATCTGACAACACAGCGCGCCCAGTTCTTATTTCTGTCGCTGTAATATCAAGCGCGACAACAGCATCATTTGCTTTGCTAAACCAAGAAAGCCGGCGCGCGCTGTCTGGGGCTTCGCTTGTGTGTAAAAAATCAGTAATCTTCGCTTCTATAAAAAAGGCGGTTTGAGCATTCTCTGCAACATGGCGGTCGGTCACAACATCAAAATTGCCTGTTTTAATGAGCGCCCTCGAGAAAGATTTCTGCATTTCAAGGGCGATATCAGACCATCGTGGGTCTACACCTGCGCCAGAAGTAAATGCGCCTAGAAGAATGACTGGTTTTTGTGCTGATTCAACACCCATCGCGCCAGAGCCAGGGGCTGGGTTGTACATCCATGGGTTTGAAGAACAGCCACAAAGAGCTACAAATATATAGGTGATACATAAACGCATACGTGTATATCGGCCAGTAATGCACTAAATCGTGTGTTTTTGCTGTACGATGCCACACAAGATGAATGTATGCCTGTTTTTAACCGTACTAACCGTACAATTGTTCGCCCAGCCCCCACCAGTGGAACGTGTGCCTATTTTGCGAGAGGGTACCAGGATTGTGAATGCGGTTGGAACGCTCAACAGAGAGGCGCAAAACAACGCGCTCGTCATAACAATTGAGCGAGACGACTTGATCGCCAGTACGTTTATTCTCCTTCCTAATCAGCGGCTCGCCGAGATGCAGGCTGTCTCCGAGATAAATCCAGAAAATCAGTTTCGAGTTTCAGGCGATGTCTTTGCTTATAGTGGTCGCAATTTTCTGCTTGTAAAAGAAGCGGTCTCACTTGAAGAACACGCACAACGAAATCATCCAACAGCGGTTCCTATTGACCCAAACAAAACCACCCTCGACAAAGAAGATTTTGATGATTCTGTTGCAGACATTGTGCGAGAATTGGAAGACGCAACAGGATCGCTTGTGCGAAGTATTCGTAATGCTGCAGATAATCCAATATTAGATTCTCCATCGCTTAAAGAGGGTTCGCGAATAACTGCACGTCGCTGTCACCTTGTACGCAATAATGAAGGTGCATGGATTGCTGTTTTTGTAAGCGACGCAACTGGTCTAAGCGACCCTCCGGTAACCGTGTTGCCCGGTGCGGAATTCGCTTCGCTCATAAAATATGTTCGCGGCATAAACCAAACGATTCCTGTTCTGTTAACCGGTGAATTACTTACGTACCACGGACATGGCTTCCTCGCCCTTCAAGATTGGCGCACCGTGCATACCACCGACCACCTCCCATAATTTTATTACTGTTTTATCTACCCGCGGTAGATAAAACAGTTTAAAAGTGATGTGCTACTTAGGGTTAATTTATTACCCAATGGTCAATTAGTTACCCGAGTGGGTAGTTAATTTGGTGAGGTAGGGATGAGGGAGATGGAGTGGATGATTGGCGGGGATACGGGTTCGCCGGACGCAGGGTCGGCAAGTGGCACCAAAGCAATGGCGCGAATTACTTCATCGCCGGAAACAGTTTCGCCAAACGAACAATACTGACCATCCAGCCGAGCCGTGCCTTCACGGGACAAACAAAGGAAAAACTGGCAACCAGCTGAATCTGGGTCGCCGGCACGCGCCATTGAGATAACACCAAAGTCGTGCGGAAGCGCACTGTTTTCAATGGGCAACCAACTTCCTGCACCACCCATGCCCGTGCCTGTTGGGTCGCCGCCTTGAATGACAAAAGGATGCCCCTTACTTGAAAGCGGAACAATTCTGTGAAAGGTTGTGTTTTGGTACAAACCACCCTTTGCAAGTTCGCGAAAGTTCCAAGCGGTGTTTGGTGCTTCGTCTGGGCGAAGAGAAACACGGATATCCCCTTCGCTTGTTTCAATCAATACATCTTGATCAACATACACGCGCCACCCGCTCACAAAAGAGCCCTCCACGCCATCTTCTTCAGCTTCGTTTTTCCAACCGACAATCTTGGCGTACGAAGTTTTACCGTCTGAACGAAATGCATCCTCAATGATGGGTACTTCCCTTGATTCCATTGGTTGAATAACCAGTGGGTCACCAACGCGTTCACCGTCAATAAACATTTGCAACCAAACCGATGATTCAATTTTTTTAATTTGTGGAATTCGAGTAAGGATGTTGTGTGTGCCCTTTGTCACTAGCACAGGCGTTGTTATTTGTGTGCCTTTGTGGTCGACCAGCGCCACACCTGCCACATCTGCGCTTTCTGGAAGTGTCACCGTCACAACTATTCCATTGTGTATTCCGTTGTACGTATGCATCGGAGCAATTGGTTGCGAAGCCAATGCGGCTAGCAGTATGAAAATTGAAAACATATTTATTCCTTAAGATGGGCGAAGAATAGAGAGGATTTTTTTTCGAGCAGCCCCAGCGTCCGCAGACCCGCCGCTTCGTTTCATGACCTCGCCGATGAGGCGTCCAATGGCGGCGTCTTTCCCCTCACGCACATCGTTTGATGCTTGTGGTTGTGCCTCAATGGCTTCTTGTGCCCACGCGTCGAGCGCGCCCTCGTCATTCACTTGCAGGAGGCCCCCTGCTTCGGCGAGTGCTTCGGCGGTTTGGTCAGAAGTACACAGTTTTTCAAACAAAACATTGCCAGCGGATGAGCCAATGCTGTTTTCGGCACGAAGGGTGATAATGCCTGCGAGTTGTTCTGGTGTAATGCCTAAGTCTTCGACTTTGCACCCTTGCTCGTTTGCAAATTTTGCGCCTGCATTCAACAACCACTTGGCGCTTTCCGCGCCGTTGTTCGATGCAGTAACACAAAGTTCGAAAAATCGACAAAGAGATGGCTCTGCAAGTAACGCGTCTGTGTCTTTTACAGATAGTGCATATTCACTTGTATACCGCAAACGTTTTGCAGACGGAAGTTCAGGAATTAAATTATTAACTTCATCAATCCACTCTTGTGAAATTGTAAGTGGTACAAGGTCTGGGTCTGGAAAGAAGCGGTAATCGTGTGCGTCTTCTTTTTCGCGTTGCAACACGGTTTCCATTTTTTGGTCGTCCCAACCACGCGTAGTTTTTGCGCTTGGTCCCATTTCAAGACCATCTTTTTTCCATGCTTCTATTTGTCGAACCGATTCGTATTCAATTGCTCCATGCAACGCTTTAAAGGAATTGAGGTTCTTCACCTCAACAATTGGTGTCGGGTGTTCCACGCCATCTTCGGTTGTAATAACGACATTGATGTTTGGTTCAAATCGCATATGACCGCGCTGCATAATTCCTTCGGTCACTCCAAGAAAACGGCAAATTGAACGTATCTCTTTACCGTAGGCAACTGCTTCGTCCGCAGTTTTCATGTCTGGCTCTGAAACAATTTCGAGAAGCGGAGTTCCAGCTCGATTCAAATCTACAAGCGAGCCGCTGTACTGTGCGCCACCCGGAAGCTCGTGCCCCAGTTTCCCTGTGTCTTCTTCGAGATGTGCCCGAGTAATACGCACGGGTTTTATTTCTCCGTTCACTTCAATTTCAACCACGCCTTCAAGGCATAACGGCTTATCGAACTGACTTATTTGGTACCCCTTTGGAAGGTCGGGGTAGTAATAATTTTTTCTGTCCCACTTTGTAAAGTTTGCAATAGTACAATTCATTGCAAGTCCAACACGCATTGACATTGCAACGGCGCGTTTATTTATGACTGGAAGTGAACCAGGAAGCGCCATCACAAGTGGGTTTACAAGTGTGTTGGGCTCGGCGTCGTATCGTTTCGGAAGCGCGCCGTTTGGTGCATTAGTAAACATCTTGCTTTCTGTTGCAAGTTCAACATGGATTTCCATACCGATTAGAAGTTGTGTCGAAGTAATGTTCATTGAGGTGCTACCTCGGTAATTCCAAGGTCTGCGGTTGTAAACAATGATTCAAAACAAAAGCCAGCACCTTCGACATTTTCTCTGGCTCCCTCGCACCTGTCAATGACTGCAATAATTGAAACGATCGTTGCGCCTTGTTCTTGAATTGTTTTTGCGGCTTCTAAAACTTGCCCGCCTGTTGTTGCGATGTCCTCAACAATGACAACATGATCACTTGAAGTAAGCACGCCTTCAAGTTGTTGTGATGTGCCGTATTCTTTCTTTTGATTCCGAATAAAAATACAGGGAAGGTTTGTCGCCATCGAAGCCGTGGTGACAAGTGGTATTCCGCCTAGTTCTGCTCCTGCGAGCAAGGATGTTGGGTCTTGTATTTTTTCAGCAAACATTTTGCCCAGCGCGCAAAGAATGTCTGGTTTTGTTGTAAACAGATATTTATCTATGTACCACGTGCTCTTTCGGCCACTGCGTAAAGTGAAGTCCCCGCGCAGTATGGCTGTTTCGGAAATACGTTTTGCAAGTTCTTCTCGGTTCATGTGTGGCATGATATCAGTGATGGAATCAACACGCCCTGAAGAATTGTACTATTCAATATCGTTAGCGGGGTATGCGTTTTCAACATAGGCTTTCACCCAAGTGGCAAGCGTTTTTATGTCCTTATCACTTGAGTCAAATGAATTGAGCAATGTTCGGTTTTGAAGTGCCTCTTCACCAGCACCAGAAGAAACCAACCGAATAAGTTGAGATATTATTGTTGTCTTACCGTTTGGATTTTGAAGCATGCCAACTACTGCCTCGAGTGATTCGTCGCCCGACATGTTTGTTAGTACCCAGGACTGCGCCATTGGTCCAAGCGATGGGAATTTAATAAGGATGGTTGTGACGGCATCGGTTTTTAGAGTATCAATAATTTCTTCGTCGGACAATTTGGGTTCATTTGAAGCTGGAAGTGGAATTAGTGGAGGAACAACTGCTACAGGAACATCTGGATCGACAATCCACGAGAGCAACACCATTGCTGTTAAGTCATCGATGGTGTTCATTTTCTTTGCTTGGACGAGCGCTGATTCAAGCCACTCGTCCGTTAGTCGAATACCGTCAACCCGTATGCCTGTAACTTTATCGGTTGAACCAAGCCAACCAGTCTCGTACACCAATGTGTTTTGTCCACTCCTGGAATTAGTATTTCGTGCAGCAAAGTTTACTGTTGCTCGCAAACGAAGCGACGCGCCGCGTAATGGAAAGCTGTTGAACAAACCGCCTGGCCAATATTGCCTCAGTTCAACCGACGTGCGAATACTTTGCCTCGGAAGAAGCGACACCTCACTGTTGATTGGAATAATAATTGGGGGAACGGTTCCGAGATCTACGTTTGGTATTTCAATAAGTGCTTCAACCAATATCAATGGTTGAATGGGACCGTTTTTTGCAATGACCAAGGGAATTGTTGTGTTGTTTGTAATTTCTATCTCTGCGGTGACTGGGTCGTACGGACTAAATGTCATCTTCTGTGAAACAATCTGAATGTCAATTACTGGGCGGGGGTCCAGCACATAATTATTTATCGTGTTAAAGATGTTGGTCATTAACTCTTGAAGGTTTTGTATTTCTGGACGAATATCAAATGTTGTACCAACTATTTTTTCAAGTTGCTTTCGAGACCAAACGCCTAAAATCGAACCCCCGTCCGTTTTAGCTATATCCAAAAACTGCGTTGCAGCTTTTTGTTTGTTTCCAAGTTGCTGGTTTGCGAGCGCAATGCCCAGTTTTGCTGGATTGTCGTTTGGAATTGCAGACAAAATAGAAATGGCTTCTTCGAATCCACCGCGCTTTAATGCAATCCATCCGTTTAGTCTTGTTTTTTCGGTGTCGTGAATAACAACACTTTGTTCAACTTCTTCAATCAGTTGTTGCGCCTGCGCCACATCATTGCTCAGCCAAAGAAGAATCCACACCGCTTGAAGTTTTAAATCAGCAACTTTAATTGTTGCTCTATCACCCTGTGTTTCGTAAATACTCGCTAAAGTATGTATTGAACCAATCGCTGACGCAAGTGCTTGCTCGGCTTCGCTCCTGGAGTCCCTTTCTGCATATATTACTGCGCGAATTGTGGCCAGTTTAGGAATTAACGGCGCGTGAATTCTTGCAATTTCAAGTGGGGTCATTCTTGAATTTTGTTGTTTTGTTTTTTTTCTATAGGCAACATCAACCAGTGTTTGTCGCCTTGTCAATATATCAAGCGCTAAGGAAGTGCCGCCGACTGCCCATTGGCTTAACAGAATGTCTGCTAGAA
The DNA here is from genome assembly GCA_963854955.1 of Phycisphaerae bacterium. Lineage (GTDB taxonomy): Bacteria > Planctomycetota > Phycisphaerae > Phycisphaerales > SM1A02. The sequence goes on from CAWLAZ010000047.1 coordinate 8,257, forward strand.
GACCGTCGCGTATATCATCTTCAATACTTTCACTCAGCACGACACGGTACATTTGCGCCGCATCTTTATAGTCGCCGTACGACATAAGAAACTCTGCAAGCGAAACTTGTAGGGTAACATCCCGAATGTTTGAAAGCATTGTTGCAGAGAGAAGTTCCGCGCGTGTGTATGAATCCGCGGTTTCGTCTCCAAAAAAACCAGCCGCCATGGATATGGCGTCCGGATACGAGGGGTCAAGCGCAACCGCCTCTGCAAGCCACCTTGCAAATTGTTTTAAATCGCCAAGTTGCCTTTGCAGGAGCGATGCATCAAACGCTAACCTTGAAGCAACCCGTGGGTCGAGCAATTTGCTGCGACCATCTGACAACAATGATTCGTACAGCGCCATTCGTTGTTCAACAGTATTGGTTTTTTCAATCACACTTCGTAATCGAGCAAGTTGTACCGTTGTGTCGTTTGGTGTTACTTGCAACAATCCCCGAATTGCTTCAAGTTCGAAATCGGAACGGTCCGCCATTTGCGCCACCTCAATTGCAGCGCGCCATATCGATGGGTTTTTGGGATCCAGTTTAAGAGATTCTTGAATAAGAATCACCGCTGTCGAAATCGCCGTTGTTGAAAGTGGTTCTGAGCTGGTCGCTATCCGTGCCATCCGAACAAATTCTGTTGCAAGGCGAGTGGCAGCTGCCGCCTCAATATCCTCATTTTGGGCTGTTTGGGCAACAATTGGCTGTTCTGAGGAGATGACAGCCAGTAACAAAACTAAAATAGTGGGGATTCGCATGTGGTGTGATGATATTCCAATTATGGAAGTTGGTGGGGTGTATTAAAGGTGGATATACTTCTTGTTCTTGAGGGGGGGATTGTTCTGCGTTGCCGACCGCCTGGTATACACCGCAATTTGACGTTTCTTTGTTTCACCAACAGTTATGAGGTTTTTCATGCGTAATGTACATTTTTTTTCACTCTGTTTTATATTGATGGTCGCTGGCACGGTGCACGCCCAGGCTAGAAGTATCGACAAAATCGTCGATAAAAGTGCGCTTGAGGATGGAGAAATTAAAAAAATTGAGGGATACGCGGTCTATTGGTCCAACGCGCTCATCACAACCGATGGCGAAGGCTTAAACGAAGCAAGGATAAAACTTGCTGAACCACTTGACCCGCGTGTTGAAATGTCTGTGTTTGCACGGTCTATATACGGCGACGCACTTAGAGAAAGCACCGAACAGTACCTAGCGGAGAACAGCGAAAATGAAATGGCAGCGGTTAACGCGCTGCAGGTTATATCTTTGCTTGGAACAGACCAAGGATGCTCTGTACTTTTACATCATGCTGACAGTTCAACGGAAGACCGCGACGCACTTCGCCTCTGGGCTTCTATCGGATTGAACAATTCATTCCATATTGGGTTGCTTGATGCTCGGCGAGTTTCGTCAATGGCAAAACTTGTTGCTTCATTTATGAAACGGGAACAAGATTGGTTCATCATCGCAAGACAGTTTGACGCGCTTGCATCCATTAAAAATATTCCTGGAACAGATGCTCAAGAAAGGGAGGAACTGGAAGAACTTTCGTTTGAATTGCAGGCAAGTGCGTTGGTTGATTTGCTGAATCGAATTCAAA
>CAWLAZ010000048.1:0-9868 GCA_963854955.1 Phycisphaerae bacterium
ACGAACATGTTGTTTTTTCAAATGATGTGTTGATTTGGGAAGGCTCAAGTAGTTATTACTTTTACGATTCCGCCAACTGGTTACCATTAGGCTATCCCAATGCCCAAACAAATGCACTCTTCAGCAATAGTGGACAACACGAAATACTCTTTGATGACGATAATCAAATACATAAATTGTTTGTCACAGAAGGTGATATTAAGTTTAATCTTAATGGAACGACTCTTAAGTTGCTTTCTGTTGATCGTCCTTTAGGAATCGATCTTTTTGATAATGATTCATCAGCAACATTTTTAGATGGTGTACTTGAAACAACAAACCCTATCGAGTTAAATGGCAATATTACTTTTACAGATATGACCATCGATGTTGGAGAAATGTTTGTTGAACCAAGAGCACACCTTAGTTTCGATGGTTTGTTAATAGGCAATGTGCAAAATAACGGCGGAGTTGTTTCAACTGCAGGGCGCGGGATAGGTTTGTTTGATATCAGTGGAGCACTTACTAATCAACAGAATGACGATGAAACCGGCCAGTTAGTTGGTTCGCTCATTTTTGACATTGCTGGAAATAGTCCGGGCATAACCAATGATCATATGTATATCTCAGAATATGCAGATTTATCCTGTTCATTAGATTTACGATGGAACGAGGTCTTTACTCCTGAGGCTGGCCAATCGTTTGATATCATGACTGTTGCAAGTACAACGGGGCAACCAACTGTTATATACAACTCCGGCTTGCCTTCTTTCTTAACAACCAGATGGGTAACGCCAAATGGACTTCGTGGAGGCGATGAAGTCATAGTTGAAACATCAGGGCCTATCATCTTTGATGCTGGCGAAACTGCAGCAATCACAAATGGTACACCAAACGATATTGTTGTTGCCGATTTAAACAATGACAGTTATCCAGACATTGCAATGTCCATATCATCTTCAACAGGAGGACCAGGAAGTATCGTTGTCCTTTGGAACAACGGCATGATTGGTAATGTTTGGCAAGGTTTTACAGAATCTAGTCCAATCCTCGTTGGTGGTGAGCCCTTAGATATTGAAGTGGGAGATTTCAACGGCGACGGCAGTGCAAATGATATTGTTGTTGCAAATTATAATGATGACAACGTCTCCATTCTTTCAAATGATAACAACGGCATATTCACAAAAACGGATGTTTCGACGGACATTGGTCCAAAGTATATTGCAATCGGGGAGTATGTTGAAGACGCACTCGAACTTGATGATATAGTCGTTGGTTGTACTTCATTCAAAGCATCGGTACTTACAAATGCCTCTTCGTTTAGAGGTCGGGCAATTTCCTTTACGCACACAAATTCCATTAGCATTCCATCAGCAGGAGATATAAAACCAGGCGATGTAAATCACGACAAGGATTTAGACTTTATTATTCTTGATATTGCAAGCGAAGAAGTGCGTGTACTTGAAGGAACTGGAAATGGAACTACACCACCTATGTTTGTTGTTGGTAACCCATTACCAAATGGTTCTGCTCCCGTGCAACTTTCCTTTTCTGATGTTAATCGCGATGGTAATGACGATGCTATCACAGTCAATGAAGGCACTGGATCTTTGAGTATTCTTCTTGGTGATGGAAATGACCTTGGAAATACCTCTTCATTTGCAATTGGCGCGAGTCCACAATCAATGGCAGTGCATGACTTTGATAACGATGGTGATGATGATTTTGTTGTTTCTCTCATTGGAAATGGATCTGGGGAACGAGAACTTTTGTTAATTCGAAACGATACGGTTACAACCATTGTGCTTAGTGAGGGCGATGCATTTAATTCAGGTGTTGAGCCAATTCTGGTAAACCATGGAGACATCGATCAAGATGGTTTAAACGATATCATCAGTGTGACCGACTTGAACCCACTCGTTGGCGTGAATTCACCCGCACTTACGGTAAGCTTTAATAGCACTGCAGTCGTTGTAGAATGCCTTGCTGATCTAGATGGAGACGGTGTTGTCGCCGTTGGCGATATCCTTGCGCTTATCAGTGCATGGGGAGATGCCAATCCCACTCTTGATATTGATGGCAGTGGATCTGTCGACGTAGGTGATATCCTCATGGTTGTTAGCAGCTGGGGCCCCTGCTAAATCACTTTTCCTTTTTCAAAGTGACAGTCACTTTCAGTCATATCCTCATCATTATTCTGAAAATACAGTTTATTGGCCTCAAGAATGGCTCATGCGACAGAATGTATCTTCAATACGATGCACGGGTTCTTGGCGTCTTTTCCCACACTGTGTTGAACAATCAATAGCTAAAGAAAGCAATGCACAATGGAAGTACGTTTTCTCAAACATGGGCAACCTACTTGAGGCCATCGAAATATCGTGTTGTGACATGGGCGGACTCTTTGGTCATCAAAAAGAACACAAGCAACTTTCACGAGACATGTGGGACATTCACTGGTCTACATTTAACCCTAGCGAAAGCGATGCTCTTACGACAGGATTCTCTTGTCAAAGCCAATCCAAACGGTTTGCAAAAATTGCAAAACTAATACTACTTGAGTTTTGTCATCTTGAGTATGGCGTTGGTCCTGTAACCGCGTCAACGCCTTCATCTCGACCTGTAGCAGAAGGACGGAGGCCAGGCACTTCTTTCAATTGATCAGCACGCAATACCATTCGCAACCGCATTTGCATTCGGTCATTTAATTCTTTGCGTTCAAATCGTAATGTTTCTAATTGCAATTGACGGTGTATGTCTTCCTTGCTCATCATGCTTTCTCCGCTGTTTGCGGTTGCGTTTGACTGATGGTTTTCAATCATCGCTTCACAAAGATTCCAATAGTCATACCGATACGTTGAAGCGAGGTCTTCAAGTCGACTTTGTTGCGAAGGATCAAGGTCTTTAATCGCATTAGCCGCTTGCAACATTGTTGTCAAATCGGATCCTTTTCTGAACACATCTGGATACGCCTTTTTGACGAACTCCATTCGAATTTTCCAAAAATCACTTTCAGGAACTTCCTGAAGTAACTCATCCATAACTGTTTGATTCATCAACAGAAGCGCTCGCTTTGAGTCACGCACACTTGCAAAGGAATCTCGCCAGCGATTTTGCATCATCTGTCCAGCACTCGGATCATTTGTGGATTCATCCATAACCAACATTGCATCCTGCATGTGATTCATGTCGTACGTTGCTTGAACAAATGTATCGTGTTGATTGCTCACTTTGTTGTGATAGCCCTGCATTGTTTTACGTATCGAGATTATTGAAGCATCTGAAAGTCCATTGTGCAATTCATCAGAAATATCAGACATTACATACAAACCAACCAAATCGATCGTGTCGCCTACTCTTCCATTCCAGTCAAATGGGTTATCAGGAGCAGAAGTCCGCTGACGCGCACGATGGTTTTCAAGCATTTTGAGGTTTAGATCTTGCCGTTCGAGTGCGGTAATCGCAGCTAGGTCATCAAAGAAAGCAAGGTCAAGCATCGCAACCCTCGCAGCTGCATTATTGCTTGCTTCCCTCGTCTCGCGGATGCGTGCGCCCAAGGAAAGCGACTCGTCTTCTTGAAGTTCGTTTGAAGTTAGAGAAATTTCTTTTCGTGCAATCAAATAATTTTGGCGGTATTCGTCATAGACGCTCTCAATAATCATTTCGCCCCCTTTATCCAAACCAAGTATCAAGGATGCTCGCTCAGGAAAAGATGGTGCAATTGGTTCTGGAATTTCAGCTCTGCCAGAAAGAGTAATTAGTTGTTCACCCCCCCCTTCCATCTGAGCTATATCTTCCTCTGATAACTCAAAAGATCCTTCGGCTAACTCTCCCGTTTGACCAAATGCAATGGACTCACTATCGGAGGAACTCGTCATCACTTGTACCTCTCCTGATTCCATTGAAGAAGATTCACCACCACTGTTGATTGACTGCGAATACTGTGTCAGATAGTTTGTTGGTTTTTTCGAATCACCTTTGAGCATCGCCACAAGTTCCTTACCTAGGATGCCGTTGATTCTTGCTTCGGTTGCATCGATATACTCTTTTCTTGCTTTGCTCAACACATCAAGCTTTGCCGCAAACTCAGTCACCACATCACCGCTCATGATTGCTATTGTTTGCACTTTGCGAGATTTCTCAAGTAGGTCAGCGTGGTCCTCAGTTTTCTTTGACCACTTAGTTCGAAACGATTGTTGCAATTCGTTCAACAAAACGCGTTGTCCTTCGTCAAGTTCTTTCATCCCAAGTGCTTTATCTAAAAAGCCTTCAATCTTTTTACCTCCACGCGTTGCATCGTAGAAGGACTTACTAAAATACCACTGCTGCAATTTACGCGCGTTGACTTCATCGAGCATCCCATCAAGTTTCTTCCATGTTTTCCAGTTAAGTTGACTGATTTCGTAAGCTTGATCCACTAACGGCTTGAGCAAAATGTCACCACGACGCTTCAAATCTTCGATTGCATTTTCATCTGACATAAAACGCATCATCATTGCTTGCTGATCCATCTCTCGCACGCCGAGTTCATCAATTTGATCAAGCATTAATCCAATTGTTTCTACAACGGCATCAAAACCATTTTTAACATCCTTGAGGTACCGTTGGTCATACAAATCTAAAGCGGTGTCAATCCCAATGTTTGGTTCCAAATCAAGCCTGGTGTATAACTTACGCATCTGCACACGTGCGCCTCGATTCATTTGTCCAAGAAGTTGAGTAATGAATAACTGGTATGCTTCAAGTTCCCGAGCAATTTGAACTCTGCCTAGAACGATTCGTTGTTTCTCTGAAAGCATGCCTGATACTTCCTCAAAGAATTGGTTATCAGAACGGTGTATTGCTTTTATCGCACGTTGTGCTTTTCGAACAAGTCCTTCGACCAGTACGCGTTCTGGAATTTTAAATGACATGAAACCGAATGTTTCTGCTGCATCTGCAATCGCATCTTCAAAATCCTTTATTTCACCGTTTCGTGTTCGAGCAAAATCCTCACGGTACCGATCGTACACATCAATAATCGCTTCACGTTGTGAAAGTGATAAGTCCAAGTTGTTGGACATCTGTTCTAACTCGCTAATTTTAACTGGGTCTGTAAGCAGTGGAATTGCCTGGGCATGCGTTGAATCACTTACGGTGAACAACGTTGCAAATAGAACAAGGATAGCTATGTAAAATGTATTTTTCATAAATATATAGTAGCATTACTTTTAAAATATTTCATTGCATTTAGACCAATTAAGCAACTGTTACTGCCTCTATAGACGTCATGGCAATCAAACTACACAAAAAATAACGCAACGAGCAGCGCTCGTTGCGTTATTGGGTTTTGCCTTATTTACTTCGTTTATGCAGCTTTGCGTGTTCGTATGTTCTTGCCAACAGTGCGTTGGTCTTCGGTTGCGCGTCGTTCTGATTCATTTGTCAACTTTGTTTTCAATTCTGCAGGTGAACTTGCCCAAAGGTCCGCGCCAATTTCTTCTGCAAGACCTTCAACTCGATTAAAGAGTCCGCCGCCAACGGCGATTTGCGTATTCGGTGATGCACCAATTGACTTAATAGTGTCAATGATATTTCGTATGTGCGGTGCATCGCAAGGAGCGGAGGAGAACATGCAGAGTGCGTCTGGTTTGCATTCATTTGTTTCTGCAAGAATTTCATCTGCTGGGACGCCGCCGCCACCAAATTTCACTTTCCAGCCGTCTGCTTCGCAAAGGTCTGCAACGATTTGTGCTGCAAGGTCATCTGCTTCGCTTGGTCCACAAAAGAGAAGAATGCTTTTGTTATTACATGATTGTTGTGTATAACCTGCTTGCACTTGATCAACAAGTGAACGAAGAAGGCGTGTTGCGTAATGATGCGCAATGCTGGTCATTTGGTCAGATCGATAGAGCGTGTTGATTGCATCAAGAACTGGCCAAAAGCCGTTCTCGGAAATCTCTTCAGCTGTCCAACCGCTTGTGATTGCTTCTGCAACAAAAGCACGAGCGGCGGGTCGATCGCCTGTAATGAGTAATGGAAATAGTTTTTCAATAAATGTATCTGTGTTCACGGCAAAACCCCTTTTGCGTTATGAGCCTCTTATCCACGAGGCGGTTAAATCTGTCTCAGTGACAGTGTCTTTGAAGTGCCAACCATTGGAACTTAGTGCAAGGACAACCCTACAATCGTTTGATGCTCTATCTCCGCTCGACAAATATCGAAATTCTCAAAATAAACCCGATATCGGACCCCTTGAATTGCCTTTTTGCATGTGGAAACAGCTCGAAATCAACCATAGCTGGACAAAAACGTCCGTATTATCGGCAACGAGCGTAGCTATCTGTTCGAAAATGATAAATAATTCTGCTTAATTGTTGTGCAATGCAAACATGGTGCCTGACCGTGTGTGTTCGGCGGTCAGGCACCTTTCGAGTTTACATCATTGTGGACATTCGCCCCAACTGCCAACAGCAGCAAGGAGATCAAGAACATCTATATTGCCGTCTCCATTCACATCGCAACCAGAATCGGTGCCCCAACCATCAATAATGGCAAGCAAATCACTCACGCCCACAACACCATCGCCATTACAGTCTGCTGGGCATGGCTCAGTTGTGTCTCCTACTGACCATTCCAATACATAAGTCATAAAGAGTTGTTGACTTGCAACATCCATCGTCATAAGCGGGAAGCCTAAGAAGACAGCACCGCCACCATGGACACTATCTGCGTGTGTTCCTGCATCGCCTTGATTACCAGTGAAAGACAACAAAGAACTTAAGGATGCCGAAACGTTGTCACTGTAGTTTGTAAATGGATACGACAAGTTCACAGAACCAAGTTCTTCAAAAATGCTCATGCCTGTCACTGAAGTTTGCGCCACATCACTGACAAAACTTCCTATGCCAAGATAGTTGTCACCAAAGTCGGTAATGCCGTTGTCGTACAAGTAATCTTGGCTTGAAAGAACAAGATAACCGCCGTAATCGATGAACGTTTCCAGCGCTGCTTCGCCAGCACTTCCTGGGCCAGCAAAGCCACCCCATTCATCACCAGTGAACCATATGACAAGGGAGTACCCTTGGAGTTCTTCAATGGTTGGCTCGTTGTTCGAGTTGTTCGTATCGTATATTTCGTACAACAACCCCGCTGCTTCGACCATCGCAATATAATTTGAACGAACATCAGGTTCGTTGTCATCATCATCAACAAGGAGGACCGTCATTGCGTCTGTTGTTCTAAATGTCCACCAACCTGACCACGCGCCTTCACCGCAATTGTTTCCTGCGCGTACACGCCAGAAATATGATGTATTCGATTCAAGTAACATGGGCAATGCGTACATTGGCTCGTCTATAGATGAAGCATCGTGGATCACGTCGCCAGCTGAATTTGTCGTTGAGAGTTGCAACTGCCAATCAAGAGCTGAAGCACTATCGATCCAACTGAAGTTTGGTACAACAGGTATCTCGGTTGCATTATTCGAGGGTTGCAATTGCGTTACAACACTTGGCACGCCGCCAGAGACATGTACGCGTAGTACCGCTTCGTGCATAGTGCCGTCTGCGGGAGCAATACCAACTATGAGGATCTCATGTTCGCCATCAGCGACCGACCCATTCACGTTGAGTGTCAGTGTCACTTCTGCAGGTGGTATCACTGTGTACGATGAAAGTGTTGCAACAATACCCGAATCAGTTTGTGCGGTAAGCACTACTTCTTCATCGTACCCCATCGCTTGGCCAATCGACAATGTCGCTTCCGCAGAAGTTGGCGCACAGACCTCTATCGAACTTGGTGCAATAGCCATCGAAAAATCTGGTTCAGATGCACAGTTGAAACAAACAACAGAAAAGTCTTGGTCGATGCCATCGCCAATACCTGGGATGCCATCGGAGTTAAGATTTGCAGCCGTGATTGTAATAGTTGCTTGCCCTGGTGCGACTGGACCGAGGAATACACCCTCGGTGTTATTTTTTGAATCTGCAACACCGCCACTTGAGGACCAACCTTGCGAACCAAAGTTATTTCCTTTGTATATTGTTAAGCCAGTTGAGACAGTTAAATCAAGGTCGTTATTCCACGCGGGTGTGCTACCGCCAAGTCCATGACCAAGAGCATCTGTCCACACCAGCATGACTCGCATTGGTTGCGATGGGTCAACAGGTGAAACGGTAACGCTCCATTGGTCTCCTGTTTGATTAAGTACAACCGGTGCATCAAAGTAACGAGTTATGCCATTTGCATCAACAATCGCTGATTGCAAATCCATTCGTCCCCACCCCTGCTTTGAATCAAACGGATGACCGAGATTTCCACCGTCTGCATCGTCATTTCCAGACAAGTCAATCGCTGAAACGGTAAGTGCACCTTTGATGAGAGCAGGTGTTGGTTCTTCACCAACTGAATTTCGATACTGTTCCACAAACAATGCAACACCGCCTGCTACTTGTGGGCACGCCATGCTTGTACCGCACATCATGCTGTAGGATCCCGACGCTGTAGAAAGTGTGTTGCAACCGGGCGCAACGATGTGAGGAATTGTTCGACCATCAAGACAAGGCCCGTGTGCTGAGTTACTTGAGATGTCGTTAATAGCTGCGTATTGGTTTCCACCACCATCACGCATCTTTGTTGAACCAACCGTAATGATATTTTTTGCTTCGTCTGGTGAACCCTGACTGCTTGTGCCGCCGTTTCCGTTCATGATCGCAAGAACATAGGTAAATTGTTGATTGCCTTCGGTGTCTGGATCAGCATCTCGAACAGCAATATCAACTTCAAGCGTATCAATATCGTACCCTTGCGGTGACCCCGCCGGTCCCCAACTGTTGCTCGAGGCGATTGCACCGTTTTGGTAAGACTCCACCATCAACTGGGTCATGCCACCGGGTTGTTGAAACATAGGTGAGTATACTTGCTCTAGAAGGGAAACGCCTGGCGCTACTCCCTGCCCCTGTAAAAAACCATTGCTGTCAGTATTACCACTTGCACCCGTTGCGCCAATGGTTCCAGCGCAATGTGTACCGTGAGAACTTGTGGCACTCCCACCACAACTTTGACCATCACAAGGAACAAACTGCCCCGCAAGATCGACGTGTCCTTCGTCACTGCCGCCATCGACAATAGCAACAATTACACTGTTACCGTTCACGCCCGCTATCCCTAACCAATCTTCATAGCCAGGAAAAGCCATGCCGCCCGCATCAATATTTCCAACATTAACTTGGTTACTCATTTCACTTCGCAAGCCACCATCCGTTGGCTTGGGTTGTACAGTAAATACACCTGGAATGTTTGAGATGTCAAGGAAGGAATTTCCGGGCGCGACGAATGAAACAATTTCAAATCGTGCGTCAAGTGTGCGATGATCGATTCGTGTTGCACCTGCATTTCGAAGTTGTTCGAGCACGCCTTCAAGTTCGACACCTGTATACACCATTACTTTTGAGTCAATGGGATGTGCACTTAAATTTCTCCACTTAGGAAGAACTCGGTACCCATTCAAAAAATCACCCGACCACCGAACGTTCGGGAGTGTCATTGCAGAATCTCTTGCGTTTGGTTCAGACCAAGTGATGTAAGTAAATGGGTGAATGTATTGCACGGGTGTGATGCCCGCATCGCGCATCGCATCGATCCAAGATTCTTGAATCGGTCCGTCAAATTGAATCAATCGTAAATCGTTGCCTACTTGGGAAGCAACTTCCCACTCTGTAGGTGATACGATTACTTGTAGGCGAGGATCAAAAGTCTCTTCACCAAGGGTAAGTGCATATGCATTCTGAGGCACAGGTTGTGCTGGCTTTGCAGCAAACGAGGAAGCAACAAGTGCACAAACGACGACCACAGTGGAACTGATATATGTAAACATGGGTGTTTTCTACCTTTTTCTTTCTTCTAGGAT
>CAWLAZ010000049.1:0-9866 GCA_963854955.1 Phycisphaerae bacterium
AGACGAAATATCTTCTGAGATTGAACTTGTTCAACAATCCCCACTGGAATCAGATATTTCGCGTGCAGACGAAGTCGCTGCTGCTCGAAAACCTGTCCTCGCTTTTAAATAATTCACCATTTTCTTTAAAAATAACTTTTCGTTTTAAAGTGACAGTCAAGTTGAAAGCGGGACAAATTTACAGCAAAATGGGTAACTAATCGACCGCGAGTTGGTGCGTGAAAATTGAGTGTTTTATCTACCGCGGGTAGATTAAAGGAAGAAGGCGGGGATGAGGACGAGGATGCCCGCAAAAACGCCAGCAAGGATGTCGTCCACGAGTACGCCCCAGCCGGCAGGTAAATGCTGGGATGCATCGATAACCCACGGTTTCCAAATGTCAAAAAGACGAAAAAGGGCAAATGCATAAAAAGCGAGTCCAACCCAGATGGCAGGGGAAACATGATTCTCAGGTTCCAGCCAAGCCATACCTAGTAACGCCAGTGACATGCCTGCGACTTCGTCGCTCACGACTTGACCAGGATCTTTTTGACCAAAATAGTTAGCATACCAAGGGGCAAGTTTTACCGTAACTATTGATGAAACAATGAGTAAGAAGATTAAGATGCCAATAAGCCAGTCCTGCACAATTCCAAAATGTCCACAGCCAAGCACGACAACTAGAGGTCCAAGAGAGCCCCATGTGCCTGGAGCTTTAGGTAAAAGCCCAAGCCCAAAACTTGTACAAAGCATTAATTTCATGATTCTTTACGCATGACCGCAACAAGACCAGTGACGTAAGGCAAGCCAGACCAAACAGTTATGGTAAGTAACATCCAAGCAAGAATATTAATAACTAACATCACGCTTTCGTGTTTCTCTGGATTGAAGTTAACAACAAGCAACAAAATAAGGGGTAATGCAAAGGATTGAAAAACCATTTTGACTTTTCCAGCCCATTTAGCTCCGCCTTTGTGCCCCATTGACTCTAAAACGCCACGAATAGAAGTGACGAGAAGCTCCCTTGCGATAATCACAACCACCATCCAAGGGTATATACCCGTAGCCATCGTGAGAAGTTGATCGCTCTCGACCCACGCATCCACACTAAATCGAGGTCCTGCAAAGTATATAAAGGTACCCAAGACCAATACTTTGTCGCAGAAAGGGTCCATGAGCCGCCCAAACATCGAGACAACATTCCACTTTCGTGCAAGATACCCATCAATAAAGTCGGTCATTGCAGCAATGACAAATAAGGCAATCGCCACGTTTCCCCAGAGAATTCCTTGTTCTGGGAATCGATAGCCACCAAGAACTGCAAAGAAAGCGCCGGCGATGAGTATTCGCATCATCGTGATTGCATTAGGTATTCGTCGCTTCGTTGCTTGGTCCATAAAACCATTCTACCTTTAACCGCCAAAGTGGTTGCGAATCGGTGCTAATGGACATATCTTGCCACTTTTTACACTATTTATTAGACACCCAATTTAAGAAATATACCCCGCCTTCATGGACCTGCTCCTCCCCTATATCGCCTGCTTAACATTGGCACTAACCATTTACGCAGCCCTTCGTCCAGCGCCTCCAACGGTGCAAGTTGCGATGGTTGTTATTGGCGTTGCAGCAACTGGATGGCTGCTTGGGATTATTACAGGTTCACTTGCTTCTTTTGGCGAAGTAAGCCACGGTGTATTTTTTGTCCTTTTCTCGCTCTGCGCTGTCGCTGCTGCAATTCGGATGATCACGCATGAACGCCCAATTTATTCTGCGTTGCACTTTGTGCTTGTTGTCATTGCAACAGCTGGTTTGTTGCTCATGCTCGAGGCGGAGTTCATGGCATTTGCGTTGATCATTGTGTACGCAGGCGCAATTCTTATCACCTATATGTTTGTGTTGATGCTTGCGAATCAAGCAGAAAATCCTGACGAACCATATACACAAGCCATCTATGACCGTGTTCCGCGAGAGCCAGCGGCAGCAGTTGCCATTGGTTTTTTACTTCTTTGCTTGATTAGCGGTACCGTTATTGGCGGCACGCCCGATCTACAAACGAATGCGAACTCACAATCTCAATGGATAGTCCTTGAAGAACTTCCAGTGCAGTTTAAAACTAACGTGAAAATCCTTTCGCCCGATTTCGCATGGCCACCAATCACTGAAAATGAAACTATGATTCAGTTCGGAATGGACGGGGCATTTATTGTTTCACAAGATGGCGAAGTGCTGCAACTAGATACATCTGTTTTACCGACGAACACACAAATGGTCGGTTGGTCGCTTGTGAACGATTTTCCTGTCACCATTGAACTTGCAGGCGTCATTTTGTTGATGGCGATGTTTGGCGCTGCCGTTTTAGCAAGGCGCGCGATTGAACTTACTGAACGCGAAAAACGCATTGCAATTCTCGGTGAAGATACTGAAGAAGCAGGGGGTGATGCATGATACTTTCGTTCGCACCCTCAGCACTAGCTGGGTATTTAGTTGTCTCAGGCCTCTTGCTCACAATTGGCATCATTGGTTTTTTAGTTCGTCGCAACTTGATTGTGATGTTCCTCTGCACGGAACTTATGTTTCAAGGTGCAGCGATTGCCTTCGTAGCAGTCGGCAGATATTTGCTTGATTATTCTGGGCAAGTCATGGTAATTTTTATTCTTACGGTTGCTGCAGCCGAAGCAGCGTTGGCACTTGCGTTGGTGGTTCTTTTGCATAGGCAGAAAGATACACTTGATGCAGATGCTTACGGAGAGTTGAAAGAATGATTGAAGCAATCGCTATTCTTTCAAAGCTTATCGCCATGCCCGCTGTTCCTACCGCGGAAGTATTGCATGCGGTGGACTTAAGTTGGGCGGGCTTTATTGTTTGGATGCCGCTTGTCTCGCTTGTCCTTTGTGGATTGTGCGCTGCATTCAAAGTAAAAACGAAAGCACCCGCAATCATCACAGTTATTTGTCTTGCGACTTCATTCATCCTTACGCTTATACTTTGGAATAGTTATACGCAACCACAAACTATTCATTTATTCGATTGGTTACAGGTTCATTGGGAAGATGGTTCGTTTGTAGCAAACTTCGCGTTGTACATTGATTCCTTGACGTTGCTCTGGATGCTCTTTGTGACGGGGCTTGGCACACTTATTGCTGTGTATGCCTCGGAATACATGGAACATGATGTAGGCAAGGGGTACACACGATTTTTTGCTGGTGTAAGCGTTTTCCTGTTTGCAATGACTTGCTTAGTCATGGGCGACAACCTACTGATGTTGTACCTTGGTTGGGAAGGCGTTGGTTTTGCTTCGTACTGGTTGATTGGTTACTTCTATCAAAAGCCGGCAGCAGTTGCGGCGGCCAAGAAAGCTTTTATTGTGAACCGAATCGGCGATGTCGGTTTAGCACTTGCCATTTATCTCATCTGGTCCACCTTCGGAACTGTGCAATACGACGAAATTACGACCGTGTTGCAATCGAATTCGTATGACGCATCATTTGGCGGTTGGACTGTCCATGCAATTCCATATTTACTTATGCTTGCTGCATTTGGTAAATCAGCGCAATTGCCATTGTATGTTTGGTTGCCTGATGCGATGGAAGGCCCGACACCTGTCTCTGCTTTGATTCATGCGGCGACCATGGTGACTGCGGGTATTTACTTAATTATTCGAACGTATCCACTCTTCATGTTGGACGAGTATGCGCTTCCTACAGTTGCGTGGGTTGGCGGGCTGACCGCATTCTTTGCAGCGACTATTGGCATGGCGCAGTACGACATCAAACGCATCATGGCGTACTCCACGATTTCGCAACTTGGTTATATGTTCCTCGGCTTGGGTGTTATCACATCGTACGGCGCCGCGTACCACGTCTTTACACACGCATTTTTCAAAGCAGTTTTGTTCTTGACATGCGGCGCAATTATGCACGGCTTTGCTGGGCAGCTTGACCTTCGCCGACTTTCTGGTCTTCGTAAAATGAAGGGCTGGAAAATCGTCAGTTACACCATGTTAGTTGGCTGTCTTTGTCTCGCGGGTTTCCCGTTTACAAGCGGTTACTTCTCAAAGGACGCGATTCTTGCAGAAGCATTCGTGACCCAAGGTCCGGGATTTCAGTTTTTAGGTTGGCTCGCTATCTTTACGGCTGGCTTGACGGCGTACTACACATTCCGCGTTTGGTTTAGGGTGTGTGCAGGTCCAGTTCATTTTGAACCAGGCGATGAATTGCACGGCGATGATCCTGCAACATTTAAGCCACACGCGCCGCGATTTGCAATTAATTTTGTTTTAATTACTATTGCTCTAGGCGCGTTGCTTGCAGCGCTTCCGTACTTCGTGCCGAACGAAACCGAACATTTGCACGGCGGTTGGATTGCAGAAATGATCCATGATTCGCCAGCAACCGCAGGTGTGCCTGGCAACAACGTGGCCGCGCATGCGCCGCACGTTGAAGCTCACGGAACAATTGCACACGACTTACCACACGGCGACATTCTTGGCATGGATCCACACAAAGCGATGTATTATATTTCTGCCGTGGTTGGTTTTATCGGCATTGGATTTGCGTTGTTTTTCCATCTCTTCTTCAGGTCATCAGCGGACAAACTCCGCAGTAAACTTCTTGCAAGCCGAGCGACTCGCTGGCTTCCAACATCGATGGAAAACAAATGGTATGTTGATGAAATTTACATCGCGCTTATCCGTTCGCCGCTTTGGGTGCTTGGAAAATTCTTTTCGCTCTTTGACAAATATCTTATTGATGGCGCGCTTGTTAACGGCATCGCATCGCTCCCTCGTACAGCCGCACGTTGGTTTTCTCCACTGCACAATGGCTCCTTGCAAAGCTATGCAATCTCAATGATTGGTGGCGCAGTGTTGATTGTATTGTTAATGCTTTTTATGCCAGAAATCGTCGAGTTAATGCAGTCGCTAAATCCACAAAGCACGAATGCTGAACAAGTGGTAGTAACAATAGGAGAAGCGCAATGAGTTTGTGGTTACTGCTTCTTATTCCACTCTTTGGCGCGATGAGCATCTTCCTTGCGAAGGCATCCCTAGCCAAATGGATATCTCTTGGCGTTTCAACGGTTGTGTTTGTTATCAGTTTATTGATGGCGGTTCAGTTTGATGTTTGGGGCACTGCCGAAACAGGATTAGTATCACACGTTGCTTGGTTGAGCCAATTAGGCATTACGCTTGACGTTGGTGTCGACTCCGTTGCAATGTTACTGGTGTTGCTGACAACATTACTGACCCCGCTTTGTGTCTGGGGTTCGTTTTCTGCAATTACTTCAAGACGAAAAGAATATTACGCGTGGCTGTTAATTTTGGAAACAGCGATGCTTGGTGTATTCAGTGCACAAGATTTAGTATTGTTTTATGTAAGTTTTGAATTGACACTCGTACCGATGTTCTTCTTGATAGCTATCTACGGTGGCGCGAATCGAGCACATGCGAGTGTGAAATTCTTTATATACACATTCACAGGTTCGTTGTTTACGCTTGCTGGTTTTATCTATGTCGCTTGGCAATACCAAATGTCGCAATACGGTGTTTGGTCGTTTGCGATTCACGATCTGACACAGTTTGCCTCCACGGGACTGTCTGCAACGGAACAGGGGTGGGTGCTTCTTGCGCTTCTTTCAGGTTTCGCCGTTAAAATTCCTGTGTTCCCAGTGCATACATGGTTGCCGCTTGCGCATACCGAGGCGCCAACGGCGGGTTCGGTCATACTTGCTGGCGTTCTTCTGAAACTTGGCACGTTCGGTGTGTACCGATTCGTTTTACCAATGGTTCCTGAAGCACTCGTTGTGTACGCCCCAGCAATTGCAGTGCTTGCCATTATTGGTATTTTGTACGCGGCATTAGTTTGTTGGGTGCAGGACGATGTGAAAAAACTCATTGCGTATTCATCAGTCAGTCACCTTGGTTTCTGTGTACTTGGTTTGATTGCACTGAATCCAATTGGACTTGAAGGCGCTGTGCTTTACATGATTAACCACGGCCTTTCAACAGGCGCGTTGTTCTTTTTGATAGGGATGATGTATGAGCGTTACCACACTCGAGATATGAATGCTATTGGCGGACTCGCAAAGAAAATGCCTGTTTGGTCCTGTTTCATGGTCTTCTTTGTGCTCGCCAGTGTTGGGCTTCCTGGATTGAACGGTTTCGTAAGTGAATTTATGTGTTTGCTTGGCACGTTCATTGCCACCGAAAGTGCGCCGCAATGGCCGGGAGTACTCGGGCCAGAATACGCTGCAATTGCAGCGTTTGGCATGGTGCTCGCAGCAATGTACTTATTGATTATGGTTGGTAAAGTTGTCTTCGGAAAACTTAAAGAACCAGCGAACAATGCTGCGCATAGTATTCTGCCTCCTGATTTAAACCCACGCGAAATTGGCATTCTTGTTCCTCTTGCAGCGCTTTGTATTTGGATTGGCGTCCAACCAACAGTATTGACGGACGCGATGCGGGGTTCGGTTGAAAATGTTCTTTCTCCGTACCCCCGAATTGTGCAGCAAGAACAGACTACTACGCCGTCACTAATAGTGATTGAGAAGGATGAACAGCATGGCTGATCGACTTTGGTTCCTCATTCCTGAATTCATTGTGCTTGTGGGCGCGATTGTCTGTGCAATTGGGGGTCTTTCAAAGACCGCGGGTATTCGCCGCAACGTAGGCTTTATAGCGTGCGTTTTTTTAGCGTTCGCATGTATTGCCGTTCCATTTGTGTACACATCGGAACGAGTGGCAACTGCCGACACGCTATTACCTAACATTGGCAAATATATAAAATTCTTCGTTGCACTCATTGGCATTCTTCTTGTTATGTCTGCGGGTGGATTGATGGACAGGAAGTATGAACACGCTATTGCAAAAGGCAGGGCAACGTTTAGTGCGTTACGCACCAGCGGTGGCGAGTTTCATGCATTGATGCTTTTGAGTATCGCGGGCGTTATGCTTATCTGTGAAGCGCGTGATTTGATTTGGTTATTCCTTGCCCTTGAGTTGGTCTCATTGCCAACTTATGTCATGGTCGCAATCAGTCGTTGGTCGAAAGTTGCGCAAGAAGCTGCGATGAAATACTTTTTCCTTGGTGCTGTTTCTGCTGCGTTGATGTTGTATGGTTTTGCATTGCTCTATCTCGCAACGGGCACTTTTGTGTTTAGTGAAATGGTTGATGTTTTTGCAACGCAACGCGCCAATGGTGGCATTGCATTGTTCGGGCAAATAGGTTTGTTGCTTGCCATCCTTGGCTTGTGTTATAAAATAGCAGCAGCCCCTATGCATTTGTATGCTCCGGATGTGTATCAAGGTGCTTCAGCAGCGGTTACTGCTTTCTTGGCATTTATTCCTAAAACAGCAGGGATGCTTGCAATTATATTGTTGTGCACGCTTGTTGGGTGGGATGAAGGTCTGCCGCCTGTGATTGAAACGGCACTCTGGGTTATTGCAGTATTGACAATGTTACTTGGGAACATCGGTGCGTTGTTACAAACTTCAACGCAACGAATGCTTGGGTACAGTTCTATAGCACACAGTGGTTATATGTTGATAGGCATTATTGCAGGGCCACCACTGGGCATTATTGCCGTACTTGTGTATCTTGTCATTTACGGTGCGACAAATACTTCTGCCTTTGCTACGCTTGCATGTTTGTCGCGCGATGGTGAATCTGTTGAATCGCTCGAGGATATTTCTGGCTTGCATAAGCGAAGCCCACTTGCGGCAACATCGCTTGCGGTTTCTTGTGGCTCTCTTTTGGGTATACCGCCGCTCTTTGGTTTTTGGGGCAAGCTTATGCTGTTCGCAGCAGGCATCGCAGCAGGGCAATTAATGCTCGTGCTTATCGCAGCGGTTGCAAGTGCGATTAGTGCTTGGTATTACCTCCGACTGATTGGGTTGAGTTTGCTGTCGTCGACGACCCCGCAAAGTGAAACAGTTCGAGTGACGTTGCGATGGCCATTTATTGCTGCAATTCTTTCGGCGATTATTGCAATTGCGGGGCCACTTGTGTTGACAAATATTGTTGCCGATGCAGAACAAGCTATCGTAGAACCAGAATAAATTTTATTCTTCTTTGGCCTTTGGTGCTTTTTTAGAAAGCGTTAATTGCAAGCCAAGCCCTGCTAGTGCGAGGCACGAAATCGTCGCAAGCATTACCATGGGGGATACAGATGCTATTGTTTGTTGTGACCAGATAAGCGTAACAAAGTTTCGCACAGCTTCGACGAGCAAGATGCTGCCGCAGACTGATGTAACAATCGCAGATGCAAGGAACGGTAAAAAAGTAGCAACAAGAAGTCCAAGCAAAAGTCCGACAACAGCAGCACCCACAAGCATCATGCGTGGACCAGCCGGGACGGCATTCCATGCAGAAAACGCGCGACGTTTTGCACCGCCTAATGCGTTACTTGCATCTTCTGAAAGCATGGCAAACGCCATCGTCATGGCGTCTTGTGTGAGATTTAGGGTGCTTTGAGTCCCCGTGTCTGTGCTGTTGGTTTTTGACTGATTGACTGGAGCTGTCGCTGCCTCGACAACCTCTTGGACCACTTTTGTTCCGTCGCCCAAATCTGCTGCGTGCCAAGTGATGACTGGAATAAGACAAGCGAATGAAACGCTCAAAAGCAGCAAAATTGCAAATTTGGCTATGTATACAGCAACAATTGCGCAGACGAGCCCAAGCACAAGTGCGGAAACAAGTGGTGGGATGCTCTCTTGCATTGGAGCAAGCATGAGCCCAGCGCCTGCACCTAAAAGTCCTGCACTTAATCCAATTGCGGGCTTGAGGAGCTTGCCTCCTGCGACAAGCAATATCAGAGCAGTGGCCGCAGTAAGGATGGGGATGATAAATGGTGCAATATTTTCCATGCAGTATCTCTTATCGTCATTGGGATTCGGTACCGCCTTTATTTCACAAAAAATTTCTCGGTGGGTTCAGACCACAGGTGTCTAGCCCCACCCCAAATAAAGGGGGGGTGTGCTAGCATATAGGGATGAAAGAACAATGTATCTGTATTATTTTTGCCCTTCTCGCGTGCTCTACTATGCTTTCGTTCGCAAAAGCGCAAGACCAAGGGCCACCGGCTGCAAATGAGGGTAGGAATCATTTAGGCGAGACAACGAGCCCCTATCTACTTCAGCATCAATACAACCCAGTGCATTGGTATCCTTGGGGTGATGAGGCGTTCGAAGCGGCTCGTGATCAAAACAAATTGATTTTTCTGAGTATTGGATATTCAACTTGTTATTGGTGCCATGTGATGGAACGCGAATGTTTTGAAGATCAAGAAGTCGCCGACATGCTGAATAAAGACTTTATAGCTATAAAAGTAGATAGAGAAGAACGACCAGACATAGATGAAATTTATATGACTGCCCTGCAACTAATGACGCGCGGACGAGGCGGTTGGCCAATTTCATTATTTTTAGAACCAAGAGATTTGAAACCAGTATGGGGCGCAACCTATTTATCCAAGCCAGACTTTATGAATTTCATGGAGAAGATGGAACAAACATGGACAAACGAAAGCGAGAAAATTAAGCAACGAGCGGAACTTGTTGCCAGTGCGGTCATCGCGCGATTAACATCATTTCAGGAGCCAGTGGGACTTTCAGCAGAAGTAGTTACAAAAGGTGTTTCGTCCTTGCTTTCACGGTATGACGCAAAGCTCGGCGGATTTTCTGGAAGGCCAAAATTTCCAATGCCCATTTACAGCGACTTTCTCATGTCTGCTGGCTGGGAAATACCGCAAGTGCAGAAAGCGGTAAAGAAAACACTTGATGCCATGTTGCTCGGTGGTATGTACGACCAAGTTGGCGGTGGGTTCCATAGGTATTCCACTGATGCAAAATGGCTTGTGCCTCACTTCGAAAAAATGTTGTACGACAATGG
>CAWLAZ010000050.1:0-9753 GCA_963854955.1 Phycisphaerae bacterium
ACACTTCGAGGTCTTGTTCTTTACAAATTGCCTTGATTTGCTTCACTTGTTTTAACAAACGTAGAAAACTAAAGCCCGATTCTTGCTTGCCCGTGCGTTCAAGCACACCGCCACGATCCCTTGCATCTGTCACAAAGTGAATTGGCATAGTTTGGTCTAAACAAAAAGGCAAGGAGCGACCTTCCCCAACCTCATTCGTGATTAAGTGCACCTCGTGCCCTGCTTTTCGCAGTTCCTCGGCGCTTCGAAGAGGTACTTGGATATGCCCTGAAACATTGTTTTCAAATCCTTTTTGCCCCGAAATAACAGAAACGTACACACCAATTTTCATGTTTTAACTCTCATTCCATTTGGACAAATCTCTGCCAAGGAATTCGGCAAGCCGATCGTTGTACGGTAAAAAATGAGCAATCAATGTTTCTTTCGTTTCTTGCTTCATGGGTCGGTATGCGTTGCCCTTTTTCTTTCGGCTTCTTCGGATCGAATCTCCAACCCAAGATTTACTTAGACATGAAATAAGTGGTTTCAAACCCAATTGATGCAGGAGTCTTCGTAGGGAAGGAAACATTGCGGAATTCTTTCTTTGACCGATCATCTTGGATTTTATGTCAGAATCCACACCAATAAAATCATAGACGCTCTTTATATACTCCCCGTCGCTACCGCTCAAATCGTCATACAAGAGAAAAAGAGTATTTTTTTGATCGTAATGCTTGAGGATGCATTCAATCTGATCTATATAGTGTCCTCGCTCAAGCAACTCACTGCCGGACGTAAGCGCATCTTCAAAGCTATTCCATCCCTCTTCGGTCTGCCTTGATTGAAAATTACTGTACGCCCTTTCCACTGGATTACGCATGACCATCATCAATTTCACGTTTGGAAAATGTTTTGCCATGCGTGGAATCGCGTGCAACAAGCAGTACCCCGTTGCAACCTCACCAACTGCAACGTGTTGCGGCAACACACCTTGAAATTTTTCAAGATACCAATTCAACCCCTTATTGTAATAACGATCAAAAAAATACGATTGTTTTTTCTCTGGCAAGTACACATGGGGGTGCGCTCGTAGCGCTGCATCAGTCCAAGTAGTGCCGCATCTTTGAGAACCAATCATGAAAAACGTAACGCGGTCACAATCTGCCTTAGTATTGGGTTCCATTGGAAGGGAATATAGCACAATTTTATCTTTTCAAATCTAAAAAATTAACGGTGAATTATCTGCCATAATCTCGATACTACTAGTAGTTTCTATACTTATTTACTATTTTGAAATTTATACGAACAATACAGATCACTTCCTCGTACTCCCTTAGTATGGATCATAATTAATGGCATCCGAAAGAATAAAGGGATTGCGTCGTATTGGATCTAATTACGGGCGGCTCCTTACTACGATGGCGATGGGTATTGCCACCGTTCCCCTGCAGATAAAATGGCTTGGCATGGAAGGTTTTGGTCTTCTTTCGCTTGTCGCTTCCTCCGTCGGCATTGGCGGGATGCTGGAAGACATGATGCGAAGTTCTATGGTTCGCGAACTTGCTTCATCCTGGCACCAACGAGAAAATGGAAAATTTAATGAAAGTTATGCGGCGTCGTATCGCGTAAGTAGCATTGTTGCAGTGCTTACTGCAGTTGTTTTCGGAATTATTATGCTCATCATCCCATTCCTAAATATTAAAGAGGAATGGGTTGGTCCCGCCCAGTGGATAACCGGATGCGAAGGCATCGCGTCCTGCTTAATCGTTTTGCTTGCGCCCGCACTAAACATGCTTGTTGTGCGTGAACAATTTTTTTGGCATAACGCTTGGACTGTCGCTCGCCGAAGTTCTTACTTAATTGCCACGGTAATTCCCTTTTTGATTCTGCGTGTTACCGACCTTCAACATGGACTGGTTTTGTTTGGCACTATTGTGCTTGCTGTTAATATATTGAGCACGCTTGCCTTAGTTATTGGGCTAGTAGTTACAGACAAGAGAATGTGTCCGACAATGCGCGGATCTACTCCTGAAGCGATGAAAAATGTTGCAGGAACTTTTGGTTGGAATAGTGGTGTTGTTCTAGCGATGAACTTGCACGAACGCTTTGCTAATTTAATCATGAACTTATTCTTCGGACTATGGGGCAACGCAATATTTTCACTTGCCCTTCGACTTGTAAGTTACATTCGCATGATGTCCCTTGGGATTACATTTGGTTTAGATTCCGTGAGCGCACGGTTAAGTTCTAAAGAAGAGCATGCAAATTTGCAGTCTATGTTCAGGCACAGCACGCGGATGCTTAGTTTTGTTGTGTTTCCCGCGATGGTTGTCGTATTTATCTTTGCGGAACCACTGCTTCGTATGTGGGTGGGAAAAAGCTTAGACAATCCTTCAGAATTACTTCCACCTACTGAAATCCTTGTCAAAATTATGGCACTAGGGCTCGCAGTCAGAGCCGTTTCTGACGGATGGATGAAGTTGTTTTACGGCGCAGGGCATATTCGAAAGTACGCCCCCTATGTATTTATCGGTGGCGTTTTAAATCCCATTCTTTCTATTCTTATCATCCTTGCCCTTCCAAAATCCACCGGCTATATGGGCGCAGCAGTTGCGTACACGGTAATTTTACTAGTAGTCCATTTGGTCATCATGCCGAAAGTTACTGCCGAAAGTGTTGGTCTTACGTTTGGCAAAATACTTCGACCTGCACTACGGCCGCTTAGTATTGCTTTGATTGTTTCACCAATATTATTGCTTGCTCATCATTTTTCTACCACCGAACTCCTCAACTGGACTGGAGTCATTTCAGGCGTTTGCATGTATGGTTTCGCGTACGTAGTTGCTAGTTGGTGGTTGCTTTTTACTACACAAGAACGTCGCGGGTTGTTGCGTCTTTGTAATCAAGTCATCGGACGCTAAATCGTCGTATCAAAATCTTCGAACTCTTCAATTTCTTCGGGTATATATTCTTCAAAGTCAGACTCGTCAGTATCGTCATAAAGCGCTTCGCTGATATTGCCATCCTTCACATCATGCCATATACAGATAAAAAGTGCTGCCAACACGATATGTAAAAATGACCATGTATATGTTGGCCAATAGACTACTTGATTAAAAATCCCTTGGAAATACATGGTCAATAAAAGCGCAACCAAAATGCTGTACAACAATGGAGGTCCCGGTAAATATTCCCGAATTCTCCAAATTCTTATTCCGCAGTACGATGAATACACCGTCAAGTAAACCATTGGAGCAGCGAGCGAAAGACCGCCTAGATACATCCAATATAACCACGCGTTATGCGGATGCATGCCCACTTCATTTAATGATTTTTCAAACGACTCACCGCTCGTGCCAAGCAATCCAAAAAACGGTCGTTTAGGAAACACCTCTGTCATATAGGACATCCAAATATCGAAGCGACCAGTTTCCAAAGAACCAAGACGATCAAATTCTGCATTTTCTGCCATCGATATAATGAGCCCCAAACCGCCGATGCCAACACAAATCAAAAGAAACAATACAATTGGGCGTTTGATTAGAACCCATAGTACGGGCAACATAACAAGTACAGTCGCAAGGATTGTTTGACGGCTTGCCGTTAAGATAGACATGCCAATTGTCGCGACAAGAGCAGACATCAAAACCGGTCTTAATGATTGTTTTTTGAGCGTCATCAATGCGTACGCAAAAAGCGGCGCGGCAAGGGCGAACAACATACCGATTTGATTAGAGTTTGCGCCCCAAGGTTCAAAACGACCCTGACCCTTCAAAAATGATCCGAGCGGATCAATTAAAAATGCTGAAATTGGCAACATAAGTGCAAAAATACATCCCCAAGTCAAGGCGTTCAGAATATATTTCAAATCTGAATAATGAACCATCATGCGCGCTGTGTAAATCCCCGCAATTGTCACGCATGTCCACTGCACACGCATGACAAGTGCACGAGCAACGCCATCTGTAGTCATCACATAAAAAATACTGATAAAAGCCACTATTGCAAACATCCACACTATTGGTGGGATCGTTCGTTTGGGCCCAGGATAAATCGCCGCTGAAATCGCAACAATCAAATACGCAAAGCCAGATGTTACTTTTGCAGCAGTTGCAATCGCTCCTAGCCCCTCAGAACGGGCGACTGTGAGCCAAGGGATAAGAATCACGAGCGATATGAACAATTTCTTTTCCGCTGGAGTCGCGAGGAAGATAAAAATGAGCAAAGCAAAAGGAACCAATAATATTGGCTGCTCGGCGATTAACTCTAGATAAATATCCGCTCTATCCATAATGGAATACTACCCACAGAATATCGGCAACAAGCGATGGAACACTCGCTAATTACCTTGTAATATGCTAAAACTATGTGCATGATTAAATCATTTTTTACGATTTTGTTCCTTTCGTGCATGCTGCACTCACCAGTTTGTCCGGCCGAGTGGTCGCCGATGGTCTACAACGCCATTAAGTGGACTGCTGAAAATCAAGGCCAGTCGACAATTACCTACACAACGTTTGAAGGCATCACTCGCGTTCCTATTGCCTACCATGGCGGAGTTGACACCAATGGAACAGGCGAGATAACAAATCGAAACATTGAAACTTTCACTAGATGGGGGGAAACCGAGCTGCCATCAAATTATGCCGGACCAGTCGTACTTGATTATGAACAACCCTGGTGGAAAGAACTTGCAGCAAAAACAATTGCACCTGAGCGGTTACAAGAGATACTTTCTGTGTATAAAGAAGGCGTCAACATTGCAACGGGACTTTTCCCAAACGCACAATGGGGATACTGGGGATTGCCTATGTTACGAAACACCAGCACTGCGTGGGAAGCGCAAGGGCTTTCATTCGATGCACTGACAGAAAAATGTTCGGCCATGTATCCAGACATTTACGATAGCAATCCAAACAATCAACGACTCGACCAAACAAAATTTCATATTGAAAAAGTCCTTGCTGCAGCGGCTGGCCAAATTCCTGTGTATGTCTTTGCTTCGCCAAGATTCACAGGACAACAAAGCGACCATTCACAATTTGTTCCAGATGATGTTTTTCTTAAACAAGTAAATGCAGCACTACAAGCAGTATGGGTCGACAGCAATGGAATGCAACACCGAGTTCAGGGTGTCATACTTTGGGACACCTATAAATTTTCAGACGAAACAGAGTGGGAAGATTTAGACAAAAAGCATACACGCTATTTTGAACTCCTCGTTGCGCTCACAAAAGCATGGTCAAAGTCGATGAAGGATGTGCCTGTTTCAACTAATTTAGTAAGCGAATACGATTCGAAATTCGGACTTCCAGAGCCACAAAATAGTGGAGACTTACTTCAAATCCATCGTGCATCTAATAATGAAACAACTGGGCACAACAGAGAAATACCACAAAAAGAACACGATCGCGTCGATAGCGATCGTGTTCCAAGTAATCGAATTAGAGAGTAGGAGAGAGAGCAGGAGAGTAAGACGCGGGTTAATTTTCCTTATTACTGGGACGTTTACCCTTGCCCTTGCGTGGTGAATCTTCGGAATCTACTCTACGGTCTTTACGGTCTTTGTTCGGACGATCCTTATCCTGCATATCTTCACGACGTTTTGCTTCTTCTTCTAAATGTTTTTGGTAATTCACTCGGAATATTTTTTGTTGTTCCACTGTTAAAAATATCCATGCTTTTTCTTGATATGTCGTAACATCAGGAGCTTTTCCCATCAGTTCAATCAGGCGTTTTTTTGTTGCCTCGGGAATAGCTGCTTGATCTTTTGGTGCTCCGATGAGGATCGTGGTGAGCAAATCACGCTTTCCATTTTTATCTTTATCGTGCGCTTCGCGAATGCTTCTGATTTCCTTGCCGTGTGTAGCTTGAAATTCTTTTTGTTCTTTCTGAAATTTCTCGAACAAAGACCGGACCTTCAATTGTTGTTCTTCTGTTAGCTCAAGTGTGCGCAGTACGAGCATCCAAGTGCGCTGTTGCTTTTTCCTGCTCAGGGTGACTAACTTGCCTTCTTCTTCCATCTTACGAGAAACCATGTCCTTGCTGGTTACCTCTTCCTTTTGAAGTGTAGGGCCAGAGAGCAAATCGTCTGGAGGTGTTGCGCTGTACGCCATGCCAGAGAAAGCGATCGTTGTGAGTAAAGTTGCTGTGATTAATCTCATAAGAGGTTCCTTTTGTTTGTACAAATATACAACGACTCGTTGCTCCTATATAATGCAATATTTCCTAAGATAAAAGGCAACAAATGGCACTACAATCCGCAAACCTTCGCAATGCACTTGGCAAAATCATCGATCCTGACTCAGGAAAGGATATTGTCACGGCTGGCATGGTCAAAGATATCAAAACCGATGGCGATGCAATTTCTATTGAACTTGAGCTTCCTTCTGCTGATAGCCCCATGAAAGCTCGATTTAGCGAACAAATTGAACAAGCCATTCGAGCAACTTCAAACGAATGCAAAGAAACTGTAAGTGCGATTGAGGTCACATTTACTGCCGACAGTCGAAGTGCGAACAAGCGTGTAAAGGATGAGACAAATCCACTTCCAAATGTTAAAAAAATCATTGCCGTCGGCGCCGGTAAAGGCGGTGTTGGGAAATCAACTGTTGCAACTATCCTTGCTATTGGTCTTGCTCGGCAAGGAAACAAAGTCGGTTTACTTGATGGCGACATATATGGTCCATCGATGCCAACGATGCTTGGATTGCAGCATGAAGATTCGGAAGCAGAAGATGGATTTTTACTTCCGTTCAACGTGCATGGTATTGAAGCGATGACCATTGGCAAACTTGTCGAGCCAGACCGTGCGCTTATCTGGCGTGGCCCACGTGCGCACAGTGCATTCAACCAACTTGCAACACAGACAAAATGGGGTGAACTTGATTATCTAATTGTCGACCTACCGCCGGGAACTGGCGACGTACCGCTTTCGCTCGCACAACTGTTACCGCTCACTGGTGCGGTCATTGTTTGCACGCCGCAAGTTGTTGCACAAGACGACGCAATACGCGCTGTGCGCATGTTCGAACAACTAGGTGTTCCACTTTTAGGGCTTGTTGAAAACATGTCTTATTTTGTTGCAGATGACGGTAAGGAATACGATATCTTCGGTCGTGGTGGCGGCGAACAAATGGCGGGGGCTATGAACTTGGAGTATCTTGGCGGCATTCCAATTCACCCAGATATGCGCAAAGCAGCGGATTCAGGAGAACCACTTCGAAACTGGGCAATCAACGAAACGATGTCAAATGCATTCGACACAGTCTGCGACAACCTCGTGGTATCTGCAACGAACGCTACCCCAGACCGTCCTACCCTCACCATTAGCTAATTCTCTCCCCAGTAAACATTTTCTTCAACCACATACGGCTCATTCGCAACAGAAAATACTTTTTTTCAAAGTCACTGTCACTTTGAAAAAAGAAAAGTGATTAACTGAGGAAAATGAGCATCATGGAAGTGACAAGCCCGTTGCTCATGCCGTGAACAATCATCGATGGAAGAATTGTTCCCCGCCATTCGCGCAAAAGGTTCATGCCAACGGCAATCCCCATCAACGCGGGAATCGCAACCCAACCCTGCGGGTGAATTGCCGCAAAAATAAACGAAGTAACAAGTACGCTAACGACTACGTTGACAACGAATGCCATTTTTCTAAACGATGTTCGCAACTGTCTATACAAGACACCCCGAAACATTGTTTCTTCAACAATGGGCGCCGCAACAGCTGCAAGCACAACGAGCAATACCCGCAATTGAAAATCGCCGTGCGCAATTTCTAACATAATAGGATGCGCCCCACCGCTTGTTCCGCCAAACGGATCGCCGCCCGTTCCACCAGCCAACGTACCTTGCAACAACATTAAAAACATCGTAATCAACACACCGCCACACAAAAATGGCAGCATCAGACCGTACCCAGCAATTCCAAAGAACACTTCTTTGCATAAACCTGCACCACACGTCCAACCAATATCTTCTCGAATTTGCTTAAAAGAAACACCGCGGTATTTCGCCCAAAAAAGAACACACAAACTTCCAAAAAATGCAACAAGTGAACATGACATCGCAAGCGTAGTGTTGCCTTCTGAAAACTTGTCAGCAACTAGCCCTGCGCCCATCATCAAACCCGTGAAGACCACCAACCAAAGAGCAAATACTTCCGCGTATATACCATGTTGAGCATTTTCTTCAATAAGCCCAGACCTTACTTGGCGGTTAACAATTCGAACAAACATGATGAGCAATCCAATAAAACCAAGAAAACCTGCAATCGCTATGAACAGTACAATTCCCCCCGCATACAGGACTTTCTTTCGTGCCGAAGCATTCATTTCTGCTCTTCGTGTTTTATCAGCTTCGACCAACTCGCCGAACCATCCAAGTGACGCCTCAAGCGAGGAACTATCGCTTGGCAGGACTTGAAGCCCATCTGCAAGCCCATCAAGGGCTTCTTGCGTCTTCGATTGTGGTGCTGTTAACTCCAAGCCCGCTTCAGCCAATTCGGAATGTAATTTCAACGCAGACTGCTTTGCGGCCCCGTTGTCGCCAAGGGCAAGCATAAATGCAATATATCTTTGTCTTTGTCCTACGGTGCCTGCATCCAGAAGTACCGCCTGGCTGGCTATTTCATCCGTTGCGCCCAGTATTTCAGATACTCCGAGCATGTATTCCGCCTGCAATTGCACCATCACAAGTCCAGTAGGATCCTCAGAATCGCCTTTTTCGACTGTTTCGGGCATTGCCTGAAGCATTGCTAGCCCAAGAACAAGGAGCACAATACAGCCCCAAGCCAGTTTTACGATGGGTGCTTTGTGTTGTTTCATGCGCGAATAATACCATCAGTGGAGTTGACAAAATGCGCTATTTTCGGTACATTTCCCTGTTCGCCCTCTTTTTTGGGCACAGAAGGAATTTAGATTATGCCACGTCAAACAACATTTGCAAAACAAGGCGAAGTCGAACCAAATTGGCGACTCGTTGATGCTGAAGGTCAAACACTCGGTCGCATGGCGACGACTATCGCTACCCACCTTATGGGTAAGCACCGTCCAGAGTGGACACCCCACGTTCTTACCGGTGACTTTGTCATTGTTACCAACGCTGGAAAAGTCAACATGACTGGTAAAAAGTTCGAGCAAAAAACACAACTTATTTACAGTGGCTACCCAGGTGGTTTGAAAGCACATAAATACAGCGACATGATTGAAAAACATCCTGAACGAATCATCGAACAGGCCGTTCGCCGTATGCTTCCAAAAACTAGACTTGGTCGCGACATGTTCCGTCGACTCAAAGTCTACGCAGGTAACACGCATCCACACGCAAACCAAAAACCAGAAGCACTTTCGTGCTAATGCACCATAGAAGTTGCAAACGTTAGCAACTTCATTCACTAGTTCTCAAGAGGAGCTCCAAGAGCTTACGAACAACAATGACAGAAGATCAACCAACACCTGAAGCAAACGAAGTAACACCTGATGTTACTCCGAAAGCAACAACTGAAGCAACCCCTGCTCCTGAAGCAGTAAAACCTAAAGCGGTAAAAGAAGTTGCTCGAACAAAAACAATAACAACACCTAAGACCGATCCGCAAGATGGTCACTGGTGGTGGGGAACCGGCAGGCGAAAAGCTGCCGTTGCACGCGTTCGTATTCGACCTGGTACTGGCTTATTCATCGTGAACAAAAAAGATCTTACCGAATACTTCACAGAAATTCGTGACCACAAAGACATTATAAAAATCCTTGAAAAAACAAACACTAAGGG